>CAZXTW010000490.1:0-5354 GCA_964643525.1 uncultured Roseivirgaceae bacterium | reverse complement strand
ACGACCAGACTTATATAGGCAACTACGCCACCTTAAGGTTAAAAGACGAGCTGGCGCGCATTGAGGGCGTGGGTGATATCAGGCTATTTGGTGCCAGCGAGTATGCCATGCGCATTTGGTTAGACCCTGATAAGATCGCCTCGCTGGGCATGTCGGCCAGCGAAGTATTGCATGCCTTAAGAAGCCAAAACGTGCAAATAGCCTCTGGCACGCTTAACCAATTGCCCTCAGGCAGCCAAACCGCATTTGAGGTAAACATCCAAACCCAAGGCAAGCTGCAAACAGTACAGGAGTTTGAAAACATCATTATCAAAGCTGGTGATGACGGGCGGGTGGTTCAGGTGAAGCACATTGGCCGGGTAGAATTGGGTGCGCAGAACTATGTAACCAAAGGCTACCTGGGCAAAGACCCGGCCATTGCCCTGCCCATTTACCAGTCGCCAGGCTCTAACGCCATTGAAACTGCCGCACAGATTCAGGCCAGGATGGAGGTGCTGTCGCAGGATTTCCCTGCTGACCTGAAGTATAAAATAGCCTACAACCCTACTGAGTTTGTTCAGAAATCAGTGAACCAGGTATACCACACCATTTTTGAAGCGGTGGTGCTGGTGGTATTCGTGATCTTACTGTTTTTGCAGTCATGGCGGGCCTCTATCATCCCGATACTGGCCATACCGGTATCATTAATTGGCACCTTTGCCGTGATGCAGGCCATTGGCTTTTCGCTCAACAACCTCACCTTGTTTGGCCTGGTGCTGGCCATAGGCATTGTGGTTGACGATGCCATTGTGGTGGTTGAAAATATGGAGCGTTACCTGGCCAAAGGGCTTTCGCCAAAAGAGGCCGCCGGAAAAACCATGGATGAGGTAGGCGGTGCCTTAATTGCTATTGGCCTGGTGCTGATTGCCGTGTTTATCCCTACCACCTTTCTTGATGGCATTTCGGGCCAGTTTTACAAACAGTTTGGGGTAACCATAGCCGTGGCCACGGCCATTTCAGTATTTGTATCATTAACCCTAAGCCCTGCCATGGCCGCCTTGCTGATGCGGCATGAAGCACACAGCCCCAGAAAGGCCCCCATTTACCTGAGGCCTTTGGCTTTTCTGGGCAATGCCTTTAACCGGTTTTTAGACAAGGTATCAGCCAAATATGGCCGGCACGTGCAGCGCCTGGTCAGGATGGGCGGCCTGGTTATGCTGGTGTATGTTGGGCTAATTGGGCTTACCGGCTTTGAGTTTAACAGGGTGCCCGGTGGCTTTATACCCGCACAAGACAAGGGCTATTTTATTACGGCCATACAGTTGCCCCCCGGTGCGTCATTAACCAGAACCGACCAGGTGGTACGGGAAGCGCTAGATACTATTTTGGCGGTTGATGGCATTGAAACCGCGGTTTCATTTGCCGGGTTTGATGGCGCCTCATTTACCAACGCCACCAACAGCGCAGCTATATTTGCTACACTAGAGCCGTTTGAGGTACGCAGAGAGAAGGGCCTGACCTACCAGGGGCTGTTGCAAACCCTGCGTACAAAAATGGCCGCGGTTGATGAAGCTTTTGTGGTGGTGATTCCGCCCCCATCGGTAGATGGTATTGGCAACGCCGGCGGTTTTAAAATGATGGTGCAGGATAAGGGCAACCTGGGCGATGAGCAGTTGCTGAACGCCACCTGGGCACTGGCCGGCGCGGCCAACCAACACCCTGCCCTGCGCAATGTATTTACCTTTTTTAACAACCAAACCCCACAAGTATACCTTGATATTGATAGGCTAAAGGCACAAAAGCTGGGCATACCGGCCGAAGAGGTGTTTCAATCGCTTGAAGTATACCTGGGCTCGGCTTTTGTGAATGAATTCAACTACCTGGGCCGGACGTTCAGGGTTACCGCCCAGGCCGATGCCCCCAACCGGTTAACTACAGATGATATTTCACGCATTAAGGTGCGCAACAACCAGGGGGCCATGGTGCCGCTGGGTACCTTCAGCACCTTGAAAAATACGTCAGGCCCTGCCCGCCTGCCCCGCTTTAACATTTACCCAGCGGCAGATTTGGTGGGTGATGTTGCCCCCGGCTACAGTACCGGCCAGGCACTGGCTGCCATGGAGCAGCTGGCCGCTGAAACCCTGCCCGAAGGCATAACCTTTGAATGGACAGAAATGGCCTATGAGCAGAAACAGGCAGGCAACACCGCCATGATTGCCTTTGGCCTGGCCGTGGTGTTTGTGTTTTTGCTGCTGGCCGCCCAGTATGAAAGCTTTGTGCTGCCACTGGCTGTGATACTTATTGTGCCCATGGTGCTGCTTTCGGCCATGATTGGTATTGACCTGGCCGGGCTTGACAATAATATTTTAACCCAGATAGGCCTGGTGGTATTGGTTGGGCTGGCCAGTAAAAACGCCATACTGATTGTAGAGTTTGCCAAACAGCTTGAAGATCAGGGCCACGACCTGGCCAGCGCCACCCTGCAGGCCGCCAGGCTACGGCTCAGGCCAATATTAATGACTGCCCTGGCCTTTATACTGGGCGTAGTGCCCCTGGCCATTGCCACCGGTGCCGGGGCTGAAATGCGCCAGTCATTGGGTATAGCCGTATTCAGTGGCATGCTGGGCGTTACCCTGTTTGGGGTGTTTCTTACCCCGGTATTTTACTACCTGGGCCGCAGGCTTACCGCCACCAAAACCAAGGCAGCACCACGCAAAACCACTTTAAACGTGGCCAGTGCCTGACAAAACTCAAACCACAAAACACTAAAGTCATGAAAGCAATCACCATTCAACAAATACGAAACACTGAAGGTAAACAAGGCCGCTACGGTACAGGTACCTCAGGTGCCATACAACGCGGTAGGCAATTCATCAAAACTACCGTTACATTGGTACTGCTTGCCCTGCTGCTGGCCTCGTGTGGGGTAGCCATGCGCAGCCTTGACTCAACCCAGGCCAATATTGAAGTCAGTGCCAGCTACCTCAATCAGGATACCACAGCAGTATTTAGCAACGTGGCCCCCATTACAGCCTGGTGGCAACAGTTTAACGACCCCGTTCTTGACACCCTGATGGCACAGGCCATGGCCCATAACCTGGATATTAACGCGGCGGTGGCCAACTTTTATGCTGCCAGGGCCCTGCTAAAGCAAACCAGGTATGACCGCCTGCCCACCGTAACCGCCAATGGCAATATAACCCGGCAGCGCATGGGCCAGAATGTATTTATTGAGGGCTTTAACCCTACGTTTAATCAGTACAATGGTGGGTTGGATGCCACCTGGCAGTCGGGCCTGTTTGGGCGGGTAAGCAACCGCATTAAAGGGGTATATGCTGAGGTGCAGCTCACACAGGCCGATATGCGCAGCGTGTACCTGACCATTTTCTCTGATGTAGCCAGCAATTACATCTTACTCAGGGGCTTGCAGCACCAGCTGGCCATTGCCCAGCGCAACCTGAACGACCAGCAGGCCACCTACAACCTGGTGGCCAGCCAGTACCAGGCAGGCACCGGCAACAACCTGGATGCCTCACGGGCACTGGCCCAGCTGGAGGCCACCAGGGCTACCATACCGCCCTTGCGCGCCAGAGCCGAAGCCGTAAAAAACAGCCTGAGTGTGTTGATTGGCCAGGCACCCGGCAGCCTTGATGCAGCCATTGTGCAGCAAAAGCCTTTGCCCAACCTGCCTGCCACGGTAAATATTGGTGATGTGGCCGACCTGTTAAGAAGAAGGCCAGATGTGCAGCGGGCAGAACAGGCCCTGGCCCGGCAGATTGCCCGGTATAATTTATCAGTGGCTGAGCTGTACCCCAACATTACCTTTAATGGGGCCATTGGCTTCTCTGCCATTGACTTTACCAGCTTTGGCCAGAGCCAGTCATTTACCTGGCGCCTGGCACCGGGCATTCAGTGGGCAGCCTTTAACCTGGGGCGTGTCAAGCAGCAGATTAAGCGCGACGATGCCCTGACCCTGGCCGCACTGAACCAGTTTGAAAAGGTAACCCTGGCAGCCCTTGAAGAGGTAAGCACCGCCTTAACCAATTACAGCCATGAGCTTGAGCGGCGCGAGCTGTTAAGGAAATCATCAGTAGCAAGTGCCCAGGCAGCCCGGTATGCCCAGGAGCGCTACGTAGCCGGCCTGGATAGTTTTATTGACTACCTCAATGCCGACCTGACCCTGCTTGAAGCTGAAAACCAGCTGGCCATTAGTGAAATAACTTCTGCCACGCACCTCATTGCCATTTACAAGGCCCTGGGTGGTGGCTGGGAAATTACCAGCCCCAAAGCGCTGGAAGAAAAGTTTAACCACATCAAAAGCGCCCATGTTTCCGTTCCGTAGCCATTACCTGGCATCAGGTAACCAACAGCGCACCGTATTCGAGGGCAGAAGTTTTCATACATCTTCCCTCGAATATGATTACTTTGGCGCAAACAATGTGCTTATGTCTAAAGAAGACGCCATTCCTTATTTTGACCAAAGCAATGACTTGCACGCACGCACAGGCTACAACCACCGCACGCATATTGCGGGGTTTGATGCATTTACCTTACAATCATTAGAGCCTACCTGTACACGGTGCATGCCCCCTTACCGGCAGGGCTTTTTTCAGATTGGCTTGCTGAGTGCTGCTGGCAACAGCTCTATTGACCTCAATACCAATGCAGTTAGCCTGCAGGGACTGCCGCTTTGGTTTGTGGTGCCGGGCCAGGTATTTTCATGGGTGCGTGACCCACAGGCCAGGGGCTACCACATTCAGTTCAACAAAGAGTTTTTACCCAACGTGGTGGGTGATTTTTATGAGGAGTTTCCGTTTTTGAAGCTTACTGAAAACAATGTGTTTTTCACTTCTGAAGCCGAGCACCAGGCCATAGAGGCTGAAATGGCCAATATACTGGCTGTGTTTGAGCAACAGCAGCCCTACCACGAGCAGCGCCTCAAAGGCCTGCTGGTCTCTTTGCTATACAACTGCAAGGCTGTGTATGAGCGCCATGCCACTACAGCCGCCGGGCAGCCCGCCAGCCATATGCTTACCCAACGCTTTGAACAGCTGGTAGATAAGATATACCTGCAAACCAAGCATGTGAGCGACTATGCCAGCCATTTAAACGTTACCCCAAACCACCTGACCACGGTGGTGAAAGAAACCACCGGCAAAACTGCCAAAGACATTATTCAGGACCGTATTTTTCTTGAAAGTAAAAACCTGCTCTCTTATACTGATATGGATATTGCACGCATTGCCTACACGCTTAACTTTAGTGAGCCCACACACTTTACCCGCTTTTTTAAGAAGCACGCCGGGCAAACGCCCAACAGCTACCGTGCCGTGCACTAGCCAGTACCTGGGCTTATATTTTAGTTATTGTTGCCG
>CAZXTW010000489.1:0-5367 GCA_964643525.1 uncultured Roseivirgaceae bacterium | reverse complement strand
GTGATTTTTACAATGGCCCTCGCCTGCTTGATAACAGCATGGATGACAGAGTATTTAGTATATCACACCACCTGGCTCATGCCTATAGTGTGGTGGGTACCGCCCCCTATGAAGAGTTTAATATTCTGGTTAGTGATGGCTGTGGCTCGCAGTATGACGATTGCATAGACCTGGTAAAACCTGAAGCTGCCTTGGGTAGCCCGGTACAGGTGGTAGAAAGCCTGGCGCATTTGTTTTATGAAAAAGACAGTTTTTATCAGTACCAGGCTGGTAGGCTTACGCCGCTGTATAAAGATTTTTCTGAATATGGCTATGATGATAAGCAATACCCTATGCACCCCAACACCACCAAACACAGCATTGGTGGTATTTATAGCGCTGCCAGCAAATATTGCCTGGGCGGCACCAGTGATGAAGGTAAGCTAATGGGCTTAGGGCCCTATGGGCGCAAAGGGGTTTTTAATGATGAGATATTTACGCTGAAAGACGGCCGTGTGTTTGTGAATTACGACTGGATGGACCGCTTCAGGTGCCCTGTGCGCACCTTTAAACAGTTTAAGCAAAATTTTCAGTATTATGCTGATATTGCCTACTGGGTGCAGCAGCAAATAGAGCGGGCCATTGTGTATTTGATTAACGAGCGGCAAAAACACAATAGCCTAAGCAGCTTAGGGTATGCGGGTGGCATAGCCCTGAATGCTGTGGCCAATGCCAGGGTTATACAAAACACTTCAGTAAAAGAGCTGTATATGCAGCCTGCTGCTGGCGATAATGGTATTGCCATTGGCTGTGCTTATTATGGCTGGCTAGAGGTGCTGAAGCGCCAACGTGTGCTGCACAACCAAAGCACTTGCTTTGGCAGGGTTTACCCGGCAGAACAGGTTGCGCAAGAGGTTGAGGTGCATACCAGGCCTATGGAAAGCCTGCGGGCGGCAGCCAACTGCTTTTTTAACCTGTTGGCTGGGGGCTTTGGCACCCAATACCGGCACGAGGCTGCAGTAAATGTGGCATTTAACCTGACTGATGCAGGTAGTTATACAATACAATTCACGCCCAAAGGCACCACTGTTTGCCAGACAGGTAACGAAGGGAGCCTGACGGCCGATACTACCCTGACAGGCTCTGTAAGGCAATGGTACCGCCTGATGCTGGCCCTGCAAAATGCTGACGAGCCCAGCGCGTACTATGAGGTGCTGCGTAGCAAAGGCCACCTTGAGGCCAAAGGCAGCGCCCGGGCATTAAGTGTGTTGTGCCGCAGCATACGTTTAGGCCCCCTGGCACAGGCAGTGGTAACACTGGTGGGCCAGGCTACCAATACTGAGGCCACGGTGCAAACCTACGAAGCCGATGCTTTAATAGAAAAAACTGCCAGTTTGTTAAACAACGGTGCGGTAATAGGCTGGTTTCAGCAAGGCAGCGAGTTTGGGCCCCGCGCCCTGGGGCGCAGAAGCATACTGGCCGACCCCAGGCTGCCAGATGTAGCTGATTTTATTAATGCCAAAGTTAAGTTCAGAGAAGATTACCGGCCCTTTGCCCCAGCTGTGCTGGCCGAAGAGGTAGGGGAGTATTTTGAAAACGGCTATGACAGCCCCTACATGATACTGGTTGACCAGGTAAAGCCACAATGGGCTGATACTTTAAAAGCAGTACAACACGTGAACGGCTCTGCCAGAACACAAACTGTATATGAACAGTGGAACCCCAGGTTTTATGCATTAATCAAAGCATTTGGCAAGCAAAGTGGCATACCTATTTTGTTAAACACCTCATTTAACCGCAGAGGCATGCCTATGGTTGAAAGCCCTGCCGACGCCCTGGCCTTTTTTTATGAGTGTGCGCTTGACCATTTAGTGATTAACAACACCATTATAAGCAAATAGTAACCAGCCCAGCGCATTAACTACTTTATACTGCTTTAACTGTTCAATTATGTGCATCAAACAAGTTATTGTTTGTGGCAATACTGGTTTTTGCCACACGGTACAGGCTTGCCTGGCCTGCCCGACTATTGCCCTGCCCCCTGCCAGGGTGCATGCGGCAATTGATTATTGCCGGCAAAACAAGGCAGGGCTTTTGGTGGCCTATGTTGCTGAAAGAGGGCCGTTGGTGCTTGAACTGTTTGAAGTGAAGGCCGCCTTTCCTGACCTGCCTGTACTGATTATTACCGAAGTATTAGATTATGAGCTGGCCCGCCTGTGTGGCGAAAAGGGCATTGACAAGGTTATTCATATTCATGATATACAAAAGGTACGGCACTTTTATGATGAGCTGGCACCGCAAAAGCTGTCAGTAAGGTTAAGTGACCTTGGCTATAAGGTATGCCCCCAGCGGTACTCACCAATATTGAATGAAGCGCTGCAGGCAGTTGAGGCTGACTACCAAAGCCTGAAGGGTACCAGTGACCTGTCAAAGCGCCTGCACATAAGCAATGGGGCCTTAATAAGAGAGTTTAAGAAGCACCAACTGCCAAGCCCTAAGCAATTGCTTATGTATTTTAAGGTATTTCATGCGGTGCGCATCATGAAAACCTCTGCCCTAACAGTCAAAGAGGTAGCCTACAGCGCGGGCTTCTCTAACGAAAAGCGCTTTATAGAGTGCTTTTCGCGCACAGTAGGGGTTACGCCAGGTAACTTTAAACTGCAACGCCAGCTGCTATACAAAAAAGCGACTGTATAACGGCTATTTTCCTCTTGATTTACGTAAGGCTACCAATGGCCTATACCGAAAAATACAGGCCAGATCAAAAAAGCGGAATAAAAGCCAATTTATAGGAATGGAAATGAAATGAAAATAATAAGATATTTAACACTATGAAAACCCAGCCAATTAAGACCGTAGTAATTGAAGAGCACAATGAGGCCTTTTATGTTTGGCAACAGGCCGTACAACACGGCTTTATTCAGCCCAATGGCAATTGTTTGCTTCATATTGATGAGCACTCTGACATGGGCGTTCAGTGCTTTAACCAGTCGTTAGATGACCTGAACGGCAATATGGATGCCATAGAACAAATTACTAATGACGAGGTGGGTATTGCAGGCTTTATTATGCCATCGGTTTATCTGGGTTTGTTTAGTGATGTGTACTGGATTAAGCAAAAGCACAGGGCCAAATCAAGAAAGCAATTTGATTTGTTTATTGGTTCTTTTCAGAATGACGGCAAAACCATGATTAGTGGCGAGTGGGATTCATTAAAGAAAAGCCGCGAGGGTATTCGTAGGTTTAGTTACAATAAAGTGGGTATTGAAGAGGTAGGCAGCCAGCACAGGCAGGTAGTACTTGATATTGACCTTGATTACTTCTCGTGCAGTGGTGACCCAAATATGATTGATGAGGTAACGCTTGAAATTACCCGTGAAGAGTATGAGCGCTTCCATACCAACCGCTACCACCGGTTAAAGTATTTAGGTGTAGGCAAAATAGAGGCTTGCCAGGTTGATAACCAGTACTACTACATCCTGAACCGGTTTGACCATGAATTTCCGCAAGAGCTGCGCAAAACGGAAGAGGAGATAGACGGTTTAATTCATAAGGTGGTAGGCCACCTGGCCCAGCAAAAAATAGTACCGCAGTTTATTACCATATGCCGCTCAAGGCACAGTGGGTATACTCCCCATGATCAGTGGCAGGCCATTGAAGACCGCCTGCTGCAGGCCCTGGGTAATTTATACACCCTTGATGTTGAGTTTAAACACTGCCAGCCGGCAGTAGCTGCGGTATGAGGGTAGGCCAACAGCTGCGTTGGGTGGCTCTGCTGGCTGTGGGTTGTTGCCTGTGGGTGGCAACGCAGGCCCAGCAACCGCAGTGGCAAGCGGTATACAATGCCCAGCAGGTAGATACTGTATATGCCTTCAGGGCCGACCCGACTGTTCAGTTAAATGCCCAGGCGCAATTTCCGGCCTATGGGTATAATGACAGGCCTCAAAGGGGTGGGGTGCAGCTAACGCCTGCCAGCCAATGGCACAAGGCTTTTGTGCCAGGCTTGCCCATTGACCAGCTTTCAGCACAGCTAATGGTGTATTGTAAGGTATATGCTGAAGGTACTGATGAGGTGCAGCTGGCACTTACCGACCAGCAAACCGGGGCTGTGTGGCAGTATAGTATGGCTATTACTGAAGCCGGTTACCAGCAGCCATTGACGTTAGGGTTGCACCATTTTGCCAGTAACAGCGTAGCTGAAAACAAAATGCACACCCTTAGCCAGGTTGCCGTAAGCACGAGGCAAGGCAGGGTGGTGCTGGGCGATTTTGTGGTGGGCCTTGCTGCTGCGCAAGAGCTGCCAGTAAAGCACCCATTTGTTGAACGCTGGCTGGGCTCAGGCTATACCTATGATGAAATGCTGGCCAGCTACACCAACCCGGTAATCCATACACCCAGCAGTGATTACCAGTACAGCCATAAAGATGGCAGGTTTACCCTGAAGCCGCTCACAGAGCAAGCCTCTGAAAGAGAAGCCCTGATAGCCCTGATCAAGCAATGTATTGAAGAATATCATTTCTATACTGAAAGAAGCATAGACAGGAATGAAGTAAAGGCGGCTTTTAAAGAGTTGCTGGCCAGGCAGGCCCAAGCTGATGACTGCACCTTTACCAACCAGCTGGCAGATTTTATTGCAGAATATTACCATGACCCGCATTTTAGGCTTAAACCTGCGGAGGCGTGCCGTAAAGCCAAAACTCGCCTTAGAAAGCCCCCGGTAAGGTTTTACCCCATTGGCAATGGCTGGCAGGTGGCCGCCCTGCTGGATACGGTGTACCATACCGTGCAGCTGGGTGATAGGCTACTGGCTGTTGACGGCCAGCCGGTGGGCCAGTATACTGATCTGAACCTGCACCTGAATAAAGAGGCGACTGACTCAACCCTGCTGTTGCTGCAACGCAACAACACTACACACCAGGTATGGGTCAAATACAACCGCCGGCCCATAGTGCCCAACAATTTTAAAACTACCGATGGCGAGCTGAAGCTGCTGCCCGGAGGTATTGCTTATAAACGCATAAAAACGTGGGACCTAGACGTACAGCGCAGCATGGCCAATTCATGGCCAACTATTGAGGCGGCCCACGGGCTTATACTTGACCTGAGAAACAATGGCGGAGGCGAAGAGTTGGCCACCCTCAGAATGCACGCCTTGTTTATTGATCAGCCCCGGTTGTTTACCAGCTATGATGATGGTAGCCAGTTGGTTACCGCGCCCCACGGCGTGTACCATTATGCTAACCATAAACCACTGGTGGTACTGGTTAACGAGAAGTCGGCCTGCGCCACCGAGGCTTTTATCTACAGCCTGCGACACAGACCCAATACAGTGGTGATGGGCCGCAGCCATACCCGCGGGGCACTGGCCAGCCGTTACGACGTGGTTTT
>CAZXTW010000488.1:0-5376 GCA_964643525.1 uncultured Roseivirgaceae bacterium | reverse complement strand
GGTATGGCTCAGGTGGTTGGCCAGCTGGTTGGTTAGCAGGTTCAACCGCTGGTAAGTGTAGCTGGTATTGTTAAATACCAGTGCCGTGCGGTTGGGGTAGCGCGCTGCTGCCTGGGCAAATGCTGCCGGCAGGGTGGCCGGCCCCTCAAAGTTTTGTGCGGTGTTGTTAAAGGTATATACCAGCCTGTGGCGTTCGGCAGGGGGTAGTATATCTACCTGGCCCAGGGTGGCCTCTGGCTGCTGCACTATGGCATGTAACACTTGCTGGTAGTGGCTGGCCACCCGCTCAATAAAGCTTTTGTGGTAACGGGTGCCGTTGTAGTCAAACCGTACCATAAGCCCGTTTTTGGGGGCTACGTGCAGGTTAAAGTCATAGTTGGTTTGCTCGTGGCTTTCAAACCGGGTTACCTCAAAGGCCTGTTTGTTGCCTTGCTGTGGGGCCACGTTGTAGGCTTCTTTTATTTGCTCTGCACCGGGCAGGTTGCCAAATACAAACAGGTGGTTAATGAGGTGTTGCTTTTGTTGGGTGGCGGCCTGTAGTTCGGCCACGGGGTAGTAGTGGTGCGCTTCTGCTGCAGCAGCCTTTTGCTGCACCTGCGCCAGCAGGTGTGGCCAGGTATCAGCAGGCTGGTATTGTATGCGCACCGGTATAGTGTTAATAAACAGGCCCACCATGGTGTTGGCACCCGCCAGCTGTGCCGGGCGGCCGCTCACTACGCTGCCAAATACCACATCGTGGCACTGGTTATAACGCGACAGGATGTAACCCCAAGCGGCCTGCAGCACTGTGTTAAGAGTTACCTGCTGGCGGGCGGCCAACTGGTTTAGCTGTTGCAGCTGTTCAGGGCTGAGCTGCAACTGGTGGCTTTGGGCCTGGTAGGCCGCCTGGCTATGGGGTTTTGTATAAGGCAGGTGGGCAGCCTGCTGGTACTGTTGCAGGTATGTGGCCCACCATGTTTTTGAGGTGGCGTGGTCTTTTGTATCAAGCCATTTAATATAGTCTCGGTATTGCTTTACTGGGGGCAGCACCGGGTCTCGGCCTTCAGTAATGGCATCGTAGCATTCGTTAAACTCTGCCAGTAGCATTTCTTTACACCAGCCATCAAACAAAATGTGGTGGTGGCTCCAGATAAACTCATAGGTGTTGGCAGGCAGCTGCACAATAATTACCCGCATCAGCACCTCTTTGGCAAGGTCAAAACCACGTGCCCGGTCGTTGGCTTTGGTTTGCTCAATAAACTCAGCTTGCCGGGCCTCGCTCAACAGGTGGGTACCGTCAAGCAAAGTAAAATCAATAGCTCGTTCTTTAAGCACTACCTGAAAAGGCCGCTTAAGGCCCTGATACACAAAGTTGGTGCGCAGCACCTGGTGCCGTTGCATTAAGTAGTTAAGCGCCTGCCTGGCGTGTTGTGGGTTAAAGAGGCCTTGTATTCTGAATGAGGCCTGGTTAAAATACGCAGCTGAACCCGCATCATGCAAAGCATGAAAAAGCATGCCTTCCTGTAAAGGTGTGAGGGAGTAAATGTCTTGCGCTTTGCCTTTGGTTTTCATTGCTGCCTTTGTTTATGGTAGCTCAATAAGCGGGTACAGTTTTACACTTTGGGTTGTGTGTACTAGGTATTTGTGCACAGGGCATTACCCAACAGAAAAAGCACACACAATGCCCAATAGCAATGGGCATTGTGTGTGACATTGACTTATGGATGTATTAAGGATGCATCTGTTCAGTAGGTTCAGGAGGTGTACTTCCTGTCGCTTTACTGATGTTATAAACTAATCAGGATGCAATTTGTTTGTGAACTGCCTGGTTAACAGGGGGAAGGCGCTCTGTAGCAGTAAGGGCATAAAAAAACCATGCCTCTATGGTAGGGGCATGGTTCAGTAGTGTTTAAATCGGATGTAAAGAATGTTATTGCTAAAAGTCTTTAAATACCTAATTGGGCCATCTTACGTTTGCTCCACTTGTAGGTTTTGTACAGGTACACTTTGGTTTTTCTGTACTTAATGCCATTTAAGATTGAGCGCGTAAGCTTATCGGCTGTCAGGTAGTCTTTCAGAAGAAAGTCTTGAATACCTGATGCAATCACTTCCTTATAATTTGAGCTCTTCAATAAGGTTACCGGTATGTCACTGGTGCGCTCATCTTTGTTCAAATTGTCGGTCAGTGCTTTGATGTTCTTGTTGGACAGGTTATCATCAACCAAAATACAACTGGGCTTAACTTTCATTGCTTTCTTTACGCCGTCGCTCAGGCTAAAAGCAATTTCAGTAATGAAGCGTATTCCAGTAGCTTTTTTTAGTTGTTCGTAAACTTTTCCAAGCTCAACAGGGTTGTTGCCAATTAGTAAAATACTTACCGGGCTGGCAGCAACATCTGGTTTTTCGATGGTTAGCGTAGATTTCATGGTCAGGCTCACAGAGATGCTAGTGTTATAATAGGTAATCAGGCTATGAAAATACGTTTATTTGTTGGATTAAGTTAGTCGTATAAGATTAATTTAATGAAAACTTTTACACATTTGGTGCCTGTTGGTATATAACCACGCATTGGTAGTTTAGGGCACTATAGATTGTTATGAAACGTGGTGATGAACGGCAACACCCCTACTTGCCACGGGCGCGGGGCATCACCAATTGGTTATAGTTTATGATGGTATATGATGTAATTGTTGTTGGCGGCGGCCTGGCAGGCCTGGTAAATGCCATTAAGCTGGCCGAAGCCGGGCTTGAGGTGCTGTTAGTAGAAAAAAAGCAGTACCCCTTTCATAAGGTATGTGGCGAGTACATTTCTAACGAAGTGGTGCCTTACCTTGAAGATGCTGGCCTGTACCCTGCACATATGCAACCGGCAGCCATTAACCAGTTTTTGCTTTCAGATACGCGGGGCAAGCATGCTTCTGTACAATTGGGCCTGGGTGGCTTTGGTATTAGCAGGTATGCTTATGATGCGTTTCTGTATGAGCAAGCCCTCAAGGCTGGCGCCAAGGTAGTATGCGGCAAACAGGTAGAGGCTTTTACCTTTCAAAACAATGCGTTTACCGTTACGCTTAGCCACGGCCAGCAGTACCAGTGCCAGCTGCTTATAGGGGCCTATGGCAAACGCGCCCGCCTTGACAAAACCCTGAACAGGCAGTTTACCCAACGGCCTGCCCCCTATGTTGGGGTGAAGTACCATATTAAAACAGACTTTGACCACCACACAGTAGCCCTGCACAATTTTGAAGGCGGGTATTGTGGCCTGAGCCGCATTGAAAATGGCCTGTACAATTTGTGTTACCTGAGCCGGCGCAGCCAGCTGAAGCTGCACGGCAGCATACCCGCACTTGAAGCTGAAGTACTGTGCCGCAACCCCTTTTTAAAAGATGTGTTTGCGCATGCTGAGTTTGTGTTTGACAAGCCAGAGGTAATTAACGAGGTATCATTTGCCCCGAAGCAGCCCGTAGAAAACCATATGTTGATGTGTGGCGATACAGCAGGGCTCATTACCCCCTTGTGTGGCAATGGCATGGCCATGGCCATACATGCAGCCAAGTTGTTAAGCGAGTTGATTGTACAACACCTCAATGCCCCACGTTTTGAGCGCCATGCCCTTGAGCAGGCCTATGCCAGGGCCTGGCGCAAACTGTTTGTGCGGCGGTTGTGGGTAGGGCGCAATGCACAAAAATTGTTTGGCACACCAGCGGCCAGTACCCTGCTGGTTAATTTGCTACAAACCATGCCAGCAGTAGGCAAAAGCATTATTAAGCAAACCCACGGCCAGCCAATACAGGCTACTTATTAACTATATAATGAATTACTATAATTAATTAGTGATATAGCATTCGTGGCACTTACTTTGTGACCGTATGGGCAGATTAACGCTAATTTTAGTAATTTTATTGTCCGCCTATAAAGTGATTGTACTATGAGAAAACTATGCCAAACTCTGTTTACTGCCCTGGCGCTGTTTGCCGCTGCCGGTGCGTATGGTCAGGTTAGCCTGGGCCTTAATTATGTACACAATACGGCTTTAAAGTCATTTAAAGAAAATGTAAACCGCAACCCCGTTGGTTTTGGCATTGCTGCCCTGGTGCCTATTAACAACAGCCGGTTTTCTGTTGGTGGCGAACTGGGCATTGCCATGTATGCCAATGAAACTTATATACAAGAGCTAAGCGACCAGGGGTTTGAGGGGGCGCTGTCTGAGGTGTATGAAGAAAACTGCTTTGTATCGTACTCAGTGTTTGGACGGTTAAACCTGATTGATCACGCATTTATTACGCCTTACCTTGAAGGCCGCATGGGCGCCATTAGCTTTTTTACTGATAAAATATTTGATGAGCCCTACAGCAATGACCCCAATGCTTATGTGCCCGACCATGTAGAGCCCGAAACGCAATTTCATGGCACCTCGTTTCAGTTAGGTGGTGGCTGGGGCCTGCAGTTCGATTTACAGAAGTTTTCTAAGTATGACTTCCCGCTTTCGATTGACTTTGGCATGAATTACCTCCTGGGCAGCAGTGCGCAATACAGAAATGTGAGCCGCGAGCGTGAAAATATTACTACCGATAGCGAGCATTATTACAAAAGCACCACAAACAATGTAACCTACCGCATTGGGTTTGCTTACAGGTTTTATTAATGAACGCTGCTTTACCCTAAGACATACTTTACTTACTGCTTATAAAACTAAAAAACCGAAGCCTGGGCTTCGGTTTTTTAGTTTGCAACTTGTTATATATAGATTAGGACAAATCGATTCAATCAAATTGAATGCCCCCGCTTTTTGGCTTTGCTAAATACGTCTTTCTTAATTGACTGCAGCTGCAGCAGATAAAGCAGGCTAATGAGGGCAACCAGGGCAACAATGCCTACCAGATAAAGCCATAATGTGCTGGCCAGGCCTGGGGCAATAATTGCTAAGGTAGTTTGTAGGTGTGCGAACATCATGACTTTACGTTGAAGTGGCGAAATATGCTTAACCAGTAGTTACTTTAATCTACTCATTTGTTCTATTAACCAGAAAGGGTAAGATTTGATTCCACTTTCTGGCTATTACAGACTGCTAAATCTAATGCAAAACGTGTAATTCAGTGCTTGTATAACAAATATAAAGATTCGGTAATAAAACGAAAGTGTTTAGTTACTTTTTTATAACTATTTAATAAAGGTCAAATGCAGGCATTGGCTTGAAAGCTCTAAGCTGCCTTCATGTTTGTGTTTTCAGGGTTTGCCTGGCAGCTGGGTACCTTGCTGGCTATCGCCCTCTTTAAAACGCATAACAAATGTGGCCCCCTGGGGCTGGTTTGACTTAAGCAGCAGCTCACCTTTATGCAGCGCCATAATTTGCCTTGACAGGCTTAAGCCTATGCCTGAGCCCTGGGGCTTTGTGGTGTA
>CAZXTW010000487.1:0-5388 GCA_964643525.1 uncultured Roseivirgaceae bacterium | reverse complement strand
ACAGACCATAAGTCAATGGCTATATGGTGCACATTAAGCAACAGGGCATAGTGCTTTGGTTGGGCCAGCCTGTAAAGGTGTAGGCAGGCTACCGGGCCTGCTTCCAGGTTAAAGGGGGTGTGTGCCTTTTGGCGCATGTCTGTTACCAGCTGTGCTTCCGTCCATTGGGTGGCCTCATGCAGCGTAAACTGTGCCTCGGTGGCTTCAACAGTTTCCTGCACGGTTGTGCCATCGGGCAGGTTGCGGTATACGCTACGCAGCGCCGGGTGGCGCTGCAACAGCTCAAAGTAGGCGGCTTTAAATTTGGCTTCGTCTAGCGGTGTGTTGACGTACAAGCCAATAAACACGTTATAGGCCGGGCTTTGTGGGTTGCTATGGTACATAAACCACATACTGGCCTGGTTGGCTGTTAAGGGCGTTTGCTTTTTGCCAGCCAACCCATGGCTGTTCAGCAGGCCCTGGGTACTATTGTCTTTTAGTTGTTTTATATGCCTGGTTAAGCTGCCAATTGTGGGGTACTCCCAAGCAGTGCTGGTGGGTAGCTGTATTTCAAGTCGCTCGCCCAACTGGTGCAGCACCTGTACCAATTCTAATGAATCAATGCCCAGGCTGGTAAACCTTGTGGTGGGTGTGAGCTGCTTTTCGCCTGGCCGGGTAGCTGTAAAAATGGCCTCTATATGCTGCTGTATGGTATAGTTTTGTGGTAACAGCTCTCTATTTTGCTGTTCAGAAGTTGGCTTCTGTTTTGGCTTTTGCCAGCGGTAGTAGGTTTCGAAGCCACCTTCAGTCCACAAGCGTAAACAGTGCTGGCGTTGTATTTTACCGCTTGATGTTTTGGGTAGCGTGCCCTTTTTAATCAGGTCTATGGCAAATACTTCAAGGGCATGTGTATTGGCTACTGCCTCCCGAATGGCCTCCACCCAGTCCAATTGTTCCGCAGCATCGTTGGGGGGGCGGCTCACCTCCTGTATGATCACCAATTGCTCTTGGGCGTCATGATCTACAGCAAAGGCCCCTGCCCCACCCAGTCTGAACATGGGGTGGGCCGTTTCTGTGCTGTGCTCAATATCTTGCGGGTAGTGGTTTTGCCCCCTGATAATAATCAGGTCTTTCAGGCGGCTGCTAATGTACAAGTGCCCCTTGTATAAAAAACCCAGGTCGCCCGTACGTAAAAAGGGGCCTTCGCCTGTATCTTTCATGTAAGCATGAAAGGTGTTTTTAGTTGCCTCAGGGTTGTTGAAATAGCCTTTGGCTATCAGCCCACCTTTTACCCATATTTCACCCACCTGGCCGTGTGCTTTCTCAATAAACGTATCGGGGTTGGCAATTTTCACTACTGTATCGCCAAAGGTGCTGTAGTGGCTTACCAGTGTTCGGCATTTGGTTTTGGCAGCCGCTTTACCGGTTACTTCAACCGCCTGCTGTTGCTGTATGTGGCTCTCATCAAAATGGCGGTACAGCACTGGCTGGTCAATTCTGGCAAAAGCCAGCCCAAGTGTGGTTTCGGCCATGCCGTAGCCTGTTTTGAATGTATGCAGGTTAAACTGGCACTGGGCAAAGGCACTGGTAAATTGTTCTATTGTGCTGTGCCTGACTGGCTCAGCGGCAATGAATATGATTTTAAGTGCCTCAAAGTTTAGCTGCTGTTTTTGGGTGGCAGTAATTTTATTGACGCAGTGCTCAAAGGCAAAGTTGGGTGCTGAGGTATGGGTTGCCTTGTATTGGCTAATGGCGTGCAACCAGTTGTAAGGGTTACTAATAAAATCCCATGGGGTCATCAGGTAACAGGGCATGCCCGTAAATATGGGGTACAGCACGCCCAGTATCAGGCCCATGTCATGGTGTATGGGTAGCCAGGTTACCATAGCCCTGCCCGGCCATTGGGTATAGGCCTCATCGGCCATGCTCAGGTATACCCACAGGTTTTGGTGTGTAACCATCACGCCCTTGGGGTTGCCCGTGCTGCCAGAAGTATATTGTAAAAAAGCCGTATCACTTCCCTTAATATTGGGGCGCACCCACTTGTTGGTGGCAGTCAGGTCAAAGGTGTTGAGCTGCAACCATTGCAGTGTTTTTAAGTCATCATGCTGGTTAAAGGCATGATACAGCTCTTGGTAATGGGTGCTGTTTGAAAGCACATAGCTGGCGTGGCAGTCTTTGGCAATGGCTGCAATACGGGTTAGCGGTTTGTTTTTGCCCGTGGGGTGCAAAGGCACTGCCACCACACCTGCGTACAGGCAACCCATAAAGGCCACCACATAATCTGTACTGTTTTCATAAACCAGTAACACGTTTTGCCCGGCCAAACCCTGGGCTTGCAAGGTGGCGGCCACTGCCTGAGCCTGCTGGTGCAGTTGCGTAAAAGTTAGGGTATTGTTGAGGTGCTTGCCCTCTGATAAAAAGCCTAGTGCCAGTGAATTTCCTATTGTACGGCTATGCCCCGATAAACAGGAAATTAAATCATTACAGTATTCCATTTAAATAGTAAAGAGTACACGCTGTGTAACATTAAGTTTCCAAACAACTCTGTTTGGCAGCATACGGCACACAATTAATAAAGACAAATTAATGGCAGACGGTAATTTTGCAGTGTTTTGTTGCAAACAATCATTTACAATTAAAGCAGGCAGATAGGAGCAGCTAAATATCAATTTTTCGGCACACAATAACAAATATGCCCTGCCGGGTGGTTGGTAAAGATTGTATAATAATTGAAAAATACCTTATTTAGATTAATTAGCCAGCAAAGAAAAGCGACCCAAACCACTAGCAATTACTAAAACATGAAATTATTCACACCTCTGTGCAAAGTGTTTTTGTGCACCTTTTTATTGTTGCTGGGCAATGTTTGTTGGGCACAGCCCGACCAAATCAGATTTAAGCGGTTTGCCTTAGAAGAGGGCTTTGCACCAGATAATATTACTTATATAGAGCAGGATAAGACGGGCTTTATCTGGCTGGCTACCTGGAGCGGCCTGTTCAGGTTTGATGGGGTACGCTTTAAGGAGTTTGCTCATGAGCCTGACGACCCCTACGCGATTAGCCACAATAAGGTGATGGCTCTGTTGGCCGATAATCAGGAGGATTACCTATGGGTGGGTACCTGGGGTGGTGGCCTGAACCGGTTTGACCCCGGCACAGAGCGGTTTAAGGTGTATAAAAACGACATGGGGCGGCCAGGCACCTTAAGTAATAATGATATCTGGACGCTGTACAAAGACCACCAGGGCAAGTTATGGGTGGGCACTTCATATGGGTTAAACTGCCTGGAACACCCTGAAGATACTACTTTTACTCAGTACTTCTGGGATGCCAACAACCCCAGCTCTATTAGCCCCTACCCTGTGTTTAAGGTACTTGAAGACAAAAACAACAATATGTGGCTGGGCACCTTAGGTGGCGGGCTGCAACGTTTTGACCGGCAACAGAAAGAGTTTACCCATTATTTAAATGACCCCAATAACCCGCGCAGCTTAAGCAACAACCGGATTTATACCATGACGCTGGCTAACGATGGGTTGATATGGATTGGCACTGAAGATGGTGTGAACCGCTTTAACCCGGAAACACTGGAAAGCGAACGTTTTATTTACGATTCCAGCAACCCACAAGGTATTGCACCCGGTGCGGTGTTCTGGATTTTAGAAGACAGCAACGGGCTGATCTGGCTGGCGCACCGAAGCGGGGGACTAAGCGTTTACAACCCGGAAACCAATACTTTTAAGCGTTACCAAAAGTCTGACAGCGATATTTACAGCCTGAGCAATGACTGGCCCTATACTATTTTAGAAGATGCTACCGGCCAGTTATGGGTGGGCACTTTTGGCGGAGGGTTAAATATGTATGACCCTGATGCCAATATTATTGAAAACATTCGCCATGACCCATTAAAGCCCAACAGCTTAACTTCAAGCGCAGCAGCAGGCCTTACAGAAGATGCCCAGGGCCGCATATGGATAGCCACCGACCAGGGAGTAAATATTTATGACCCTGCCACCCGCAGGGTGCAACGCATGCTGCCTGAGCCTGGTAAAACCAACACCATGTATACTACCAACGCGTGGCCCTTAGATGCCATTGATGGCAAAATATGGATAGGCTATTTAGGAGGCGGTATAGATATACACGACCCTGTTACGGGCAGTTTTACTCATTTAGACAAAGACCCAGCAGACCCCACTACCCTATCAGATTTACTGATTTATGATATTGAGCCCGATGATAAAGGCCATGTTTGGGTAGGTACTATTTATGGGCTAAACCGGTATGACCTGAAAACGGGTAAGTTCAAGCAGTTTTTTAATAACCCTACCGATACTACCAGCCTGAGTAATAATAACGTATGGATTATTGCCAATGATGACCAACACCAAACCTGGATTGGCACCAGCAGCGGTTTAAACCGGTACGAGCCTGTCACTGAAACGTTTGTACAGTACCTGAATGACCCTGCCAATGAGCAAAGCCTGAGCCATAATACCGTGCAGGATATTGAGCCTGGGCAGCCCGGCAAGCTGTGGGTGGCTACTACCGGTGGGCTGAATTTAATGGATATTGCCAGTGGCACCTTTAAGCGCATCACCACTAAAGATGGCTTGAGCAGCAACGACATATCAAGTGTTACCATTGATGATGAAGGCATTGTTTGGGTGGGGACGGTAAAAGGCTTGAACCGGCTAAACCCTAAAACTATGGAGGTGAAAGTGTTTGACCGTGCTGATGGCCTGGCCTCTAGCGTGGCCAAAGGCGGATCATTGTCATTAAAAGCATCTGACGGGCGGCTGTATTTTGCTACCAACCAGGGGGTATCAGCCTTTTATCCTAATGAGTTGCAGGGCAATACTATTGCCCCTAAGGTGGTGCTTACAGACTTTTTGCTGAATAACGAGCCGATAACTATTGGCCGGGATGGTGTGCTGGAAGCCAGCGTTTTAAAAACACAAAAGATTGTGCTTGACCATACTGAAAACATTTTTGCTTTTGATGTATCAGTGCTGAACTTCAGGCAGGGGGCCAACAACCAGTTTGCCTACCAGTTAAAAGGTTTTGACCCAGACTGGGTATACGGCAATTACCAATACGGCAGGGCATCGTACACCAAGGTACCCCCTGGCAATTACACTTTTGTGGTAAAAGGTGCTAATGATGATGGGGTTTGGAGTGAAGACTACGCCTCGGTAACCGTTGTGGTATTGCCCCCCTGGTGGCGCACCTGGTGGGCGTACACCTTGTATGGTTTGGTGGCGGTGCTTGCGGTAATCTTTTTTGTGCGCAGCCAGCAGGCTAAGGTACTTCGCAAACAATATGAACTGGAGCGTGAAAAAGAAGTGGCCGGCCAACTACAACCGGCAAATGATACGCTCAGGCAGGTTGATAAGTTAGACGTGT
>CAZXTW010000486.1:0-5393 GCA_964643525.1 uncultured Roseivirgaceae bacterium | reverse complement strand
CGTACCCTAGACTAGGGCATAACGTACCCTAGACTAGGGTACGGCGGCACAACTCAAGGGGGCTAACCCAATGGCTCACGGTGGTTGATTGGTGGCTGGCAGCTAAGCCATTACCTCCTGGCTTAGCTGTTGTTTCAGGTGGCTAATTTCGGCCAGCAGCTGGTCGCGGTGGCGCTTCATCTCTTCCTGGGTAGCTACCAGCTCTTCTGTATTCTGGCGCATGGCCTCTTCCTGCTCTTTCAGGGCCTGGGCCTGTTGCTCTGATTGCTCTAATAAGGCCCTGGTGCGTTCGGCTGTTTGTACGCTGGCCAGGGTGGCCGCCAGGTTTTCTGCCACCTTTTCAATAAAAGCCTGCTGGGCGGCATCAAACACAGTAAAAGAGGCCAACTCAAGCACACCAAGCACTGCCTGGTCAGTTTTTAAGGGCACCAGCACAATGCAGCGGGGGTTGGCCTTGCCCAGGCCAGAGGTAATGTTAATAAAATTGGCTGGCACGTCGGTCAGGTAAACCGTATCGGCCTCTATCCAGCACCGGCCCACCAAACCATCGTTTTGATACACCCGGCGCTTTCCCTGCTTGGCACGCCCCCAGGCATAACAGGCCGTCAACTCAAGGTAAGGCTCCTGCCCATTGGTCTGGTTACTTCCTAAATGGGCAGGCAGGCTAAAAATAGCCCCCTGGTTGGCTTTCAGGTATTTTACCAGGGCAATAATGGCCTGCTGGCACAGCTGCTGCACATCGGTATGGGTGGTGCGTAACAACTCACCAAAATGGGCCAGCCCATCGCTGGTCCAGTTGCGTTGGGCATCTTCTTTGGCCACCACCATTAACTGTTCTTTCATTTTATTCAGCTGGGTATACAGTCTGTTTTCATTGCCTGCCGCCCCCAGGTGGCCATCAAACTTACCCTGGCCAATATGTGCCGCAAATTGTACCGATTGCTCTATTACCTGCCCCATTTGGGCTATGGCCTGTGCAATGCGCGCAAGGTTGGGGTCTGTCATGGCCACCTCTTCGTCAAGGTATTGCCCTTGCGCCACCGACTCAGCCGCCTGGGCCAGGCCCTGTATACGCTCAATCACCTGTTTGTTCATGATGTAATAACCCAGCCCCATGACGGTAATATTGGCCAGCAGCAACAGCAGCAGCAGGGTATCTAACTCATTTTGCTTGCCCAGGTTCATGGCCACGTACGCTTTTACAAGGGCATTGTTGCGCTTTAGCATTTCAGGGGCATAGTCTTGAATAAAGGCCATAGCTGCATCAACATCAATGCTATCGGGCAGCTCGGTACTGTTCAGTGGCCCATAATGCGCCACCACCTCGGCATTGGCTTTGTATTGTTGCCACAGCTGCTCAGCATCAAGCAGCCGTGGCTGGGCAGGGCCATGCACGGCCGGCAGCTGCATATTATTGGCTATGCCTGGGGCAATGCCGCCGTTTTTAAGGCTGGTTAACGAAACATCGTGCAGGTTGATGGTGTTGAGTAATTCTTGCGAGGCAGCGGGCACCTCTGCCAGTACCTGGCAGGCATAAAAGCCAATTTTTTGTGACAGCATGCGGTTGCGCCCTGAGGCATCAACCAGGGCCGAGTCTTTGGCCTGCCGGGTTTTGTAGTATTTGATTAAAATAAAGTTGGCAATGGCCAGCACGCTAATAATTACGAAAAGGCTGGCTACAATCTTTTGAATTGAGCTTTTGAGATAGATGGACATAAGACAAGTTCAGTTTAGAGGCGTAGGGTTCATAATCCAAATAAGTAATACGCCAACAGCTGGTTTATACATGCTAACCAATACGGGTACAGGGTAACTGACCTACCGCAACAAACAGCCGGCAGGCCCTTTTCATGAGGGGATGCTCAATTTTCAATATAACAAATAAGCCTTGACATTGAAAATAAAAGGCAACAAAAGCACCAGTTAGAAAACCAGAAATATATAGAAAGTATGCTAAAACTAAATGAAAGTACGCTTTTTCTACCCTTTAATTATTGAGTGCAGCCATTTATATATCTACACAACCTTACCTTTAGGGCAACGGGCATCTGCTACTTCACCACAATATCGTACTTGCCCAACAGGCCCAGCAGGCCATCGCGGCTAAAGCGGGCCTTTTTAATGCGGTTATTTTCAGGGTCAATGGTGTAGTTCATGGCCGTGCGCAAGTCGGCTTTTTGCAGGTTGGTTTGCTCAAAAATGGCCCCGGTCAGGTCGCAGTCAGGCAGCCGGGCCTCTGTCAGGTCGGCCTCTCCAAAATCTACTTCTTTCAGGCTACACTGGTTAAAGCGTACCTTTTTCAATACGCATTGGTAAAAGCTACAGAGGTTTAGCTGGCAGCGGTCAAAAGCAGAGGCAAACAAAAAAGGGTTAATGCTTTCAAAGCGCAGGCCCATCAGCTTGCAGTCAATAAACTGCACCTCTCTAAAGCCTGCATTGCTAATATTGGCAGCACTCAGGTCGCAGCCCTCAAAAGTACAGTCTACAAATACCACCTCACTCAGGTTGCCATTAGTAAAAGCGCAATTGCTAAAAGTACAGGCTTCATACTCGCCCTTAGGTAATGGCTGTGTGGTATAATCCTGCCCTGAAAAGGTGTGGTCCTGGGTGTACATGCTAGCGGTTAGAAATTTGAAGTTTGAAGTTAGATTTTAGATGTTTGAGGTTAGGTTTTAGAGGCAAGAAATTAGAAGACCGAATATAGGCCATTTTTATAATAGATGATTTGTGGCAAGCACAAAAAGAGCGCCACCTGGTGAAGCGGCGCTCTTTTTGAAACAACTTGTTTGATTTAGGGTGGCAGTTAATTATTCATAGCGCAATGAGTCAACCGGGTTGGCATTAATGGCGCGTAACGAGCGGTAGCTAATAGTAAGCAGGGTAATGCCTGCCACCACCAGGGCAGCCAGTACAAATACCCCCAGCCCCACGGTAATGCGGTACTCAAACACCTGCAGCCAATCGTTCATGAGCAACCAGGCAATAGGGCTGGCAATGACAAAGGCCAGGCCTATCTGCTTCAAAAAGGTGGTAGACAGCAACCAGAACAGGCCTGAGTTTTTGGCGCCCAGTATTTTGCGTATGCCCAGCTCTTTGGTACGGCGCTGTATGGTAAACGAGGCCAGGCCCAGCAGCCCCAGGCAGGCCACAGCTATGCTCAGGCCGGCCCCCATGCGGAACAGCTTGCTTACCCGCTCTTCGGCCTGGTAAAACAGGGCCAGCTGCTGGTCTAAAAAGTGCAGCTCCATGGGGGTATTCTGGTCATACTTCTGGTGCACAGCTTCGGCCTGCGTCATTATTTGTGGCAGGTTGCCTGCCGCCCGCAGGGTAAAGTAATCAATTGATTGAACGGGGTTGTTCCATGCCCCAATCATCATAGGTGCCACCTTTTGGTGCAGCGACTGAAAGTTAAAATCCTGCAACACCCCAATTACAGTTACCGGTAAATTAGGCTGGCGCCCACGGTTAATGTAAATGGCAGCCCCTACCGGCTCTTCCAGGCCTAATGTTGCTACAGCCGTTTCGTTCAATAGCACCAGGGTAGAGTCATTCTTGCCATTGCTTTCAAAATAGCGCCCTGCTTTGAGGGCAATGTCGTAGGTTTCAAGCATGCCCTCGTCAAAACCCATAAAATACGTCAGCACTGAATCGGTAGCAGCTCCATTGGTTGAGCGGCTGCTCTGCACATACATTTCTACAATGCTTTTCCACTCGCCCGGCACACGTGACGAAACACCTACCGACTGCACACCGGGTATGGCTTCAAAATCACGCTTCATGGCCTGAAAATTATCGCGCACATTCCGGCTGTTAATGTCTATTACCAGCATTTGCTCTTTATTAAAGCCTACATCTTTATTGCGGATGTAGTTGAGCTGCTGGGCAATGACTATGGTAGAAACGATCATGACAATGGTTAGCACAAACTGAAAAACCACCAGCACACGACGCAGGCTAATGGAGCCTTTGCCACCTACCTTTTCGCCCTTGAGGCTGCTTACAGGCTTTAAACGCGATAAGAAAAAGGCCGGATAAGCACCAGAAAGCAGGGCAATTAACACCGCAATGGCAAACAGGGGGCCCAGGTATTGGTTAAGGGTAAAAAAGCTGAACTCAAAGCTTTTGCCTGTAATTTGGTTAAAGTAAGGAAACACCAGGTCTAACACCCCGATGGCCAGCAGCATACCAATGATGGTTACTATAAATGACTCGGCCAGGAACTGGGCTATGAGGTGGTTGCGCAAGGCCCCTACTACCTTTCTAATACCAATTTCTTTGGCCCTGAACACTGCCTTGGCCGTAGCCAGGTTGATGTAGTTAATGCAGGCAATGATCAAAATAAACAGGCCCATGGTAGAGAATATGTAGATGTAGGCCACTTCACCCCGGGCTTTTTCTACGCTACGTTCAATACCTTTAGAGCCAAAGTAAATATCTGTCATGGGCTGAAAGTCAAGCTTTACCACCTTTGCCATAGGCCCCAGGTGCTGATCTTGCACGGCTGGCATGGCAGCACGCAGTTCATTGATGTCACTGCCGGGTTGTAGCCTCAGGTAGGTAAAGGCCCTAATGGCCAGCCAGTTGCTCATGTAACCCAACCACCGCTCGTCAGAGCGTGAGTACGAAAACATCATGTTAAACTGTATGTGTGAGTTAACCGGCTGGTCTTTAATAACACCTGTAATTTTAACCGGCCCAAAGTTGCTCTCTTCAAACACATGGCCCATAGGGCTTTTATTTCCAAACAGCCTTTTGGCGGTACTTTCTGTAATCACTAAAGAGCCGGGCTCACGCATGGCCGTGCGCTTATCGCCAGCAATAAACTCAAAATCAAAGAAGCTGAAAAAGTTGCTGTCGGCCGTAAACCACTCGCGCTCCTGCATGCTTTCGCCATCAATCTGGTACACAAACTGCCCTGTAAAGCGGTGCAGGCGGCAATAGTCAACCACCTGGGGGTAGCCTTCTTTCAGGGCAGGGGCCAGCGGTGGCGAGGCTACCCCGTAGGTACGGGGGCTTTCGGGGTCGCGCAGGTCGGTTACCGTTACCCGGTAAATGTCATCAGCATAGGTATGAAAGCGGTCATAGCCCAGCTCATTCTGCACGTATACATACAACATACAACTGAAGCCTATGCCTATGGCCAACCCGAAAATATTAATGGCTGTGTAGCCCCTGTTGCGCCACAAAGCCCTGAAAGCAATTTTAAGATAGTTTTTAATCATGGTCTTGTCCGATTTTGCCCTGACAGTAGCCAACACTGTTCCAACTTAGCAAACCACTCGTTACCAGTCACTTACAATCAACCCAATTGGCTCAGTTTGTTGAAACTGCCCACTAAGCCCACACCACTGCCCAAAAATGGACAAAGTTCAATTAAGAAAACCTTAGCCCAA
>CAZXTW010000485.1:752-5394 GCA_964643525.1 uncultured Roseivirgaceae bacterium | reverse complement strand
CCATTGAAACTTTAATACCCGACGTAAAAGGCTCGTGGGATGCCCTGATAAGAATGATAGAAGCCGGGCAAGAGGTGGTTTCGCACAATATGGAAACGGTTGAGCGCCTGTACCGCCGGGTGCGCCCCCAGGCAAAGTACAAAAGAAGCCTGGAGCAAATACAGCGCACCAAAGACTTTGGCAAACGCACCAAATCAGGCATTATGCTGGGCCTTGGCGAAACTCAGGATGAGGTGCACAAGGCCATGGATGACCTGGTAGCCCATGGTTTAGATATATTAACCCTGGGCCAGTACCTGCAGCCTACTAAAATGCATATTGAGGTGGCAGAGTTTATACACCCTGACCAATTTGATGCCTACCGCGAAGAAGGCCTGAAAAGAGGGCTGAAATATGTAGAGTCGGGCCCGCTGGTACGCTCGTCGTACCATGCCGAACGGCACGTAAACGTATAGCACAACAAAAAAGGCTTCCTGTAAAGGAAGCCTTTTTTGTTATAGGGCTTTCAAATGTTTATACAGCCTGTAGGGCATCGGCCTCTTCTGCCTCAGTATAGGCCTCAACAGGTATGCAGCTGCACATCAGGTGGCGGTCGCCATAAGCATTGTCTATGCGGCGCACAGAAGGCCAGAACTTATTGTCGCGTACCCATGGCAGCGGAAATACCGCCTTTTGCCGTGTGTAAGGCAACTTCCACTCTTCTTCAAGGGCAACAGCAGCCGTATGTGGGGCATTTTTCAGCACATTATTATAGGGGTCGGCCAGGCCATCGGCCACTTCCTGAATTTCATGCCTGATGCTAATCAGGGCCTCACAAAAGCGGTCTAACTCTTCTTTTGTTTCTGATTCTGTGGGCTCAATCATCATGGTGCCCGGTACCGGAAACGATACTGTAGGCGCATGAAAGCCATAGTCCATTAAACGCTTGGCAATATCTTCTACCTCAACACCACTGTTTTTAAAGCCCCGGCAGTCAATAATAAACTCATGGGCCGCCCGGCCATTTTTACCAGTATACAATATGGGGTACGCACCATTGAGGCGCTCTTTAATATAGTTGGCATTTAAAATAGCCAGCTCAGTGGCTTTGCGCAGCCCCTTAACACCCATCATGGCAATGTAGGCATAAGAGATGGCCAGTATACTGGCGCTACCCCATGGCGCGGCAGAAACCGCAGTAATGCCCTCATTGCCACTGGTAGGTACATAGCCGTGGTTGGGTAAAAATGGCACGAGGTGCTCTACTACACCAATGGGCCCCATGCCTGGGCCACCACCGCCATGCGGTATGCAAAACGTTTTGTGCAGGTTAAGGTGGCACACATCAGCGCCAATTAATGCTGGGCTGGTAATGCCCACCTGGGCGTTCATGTTGGCGCCATCCATATATACCTGCCCGCCATGCTGATGAATAATATCACACATGGTGCGTATGTCTTCTTCAAACACCCCGTGGGTACTGGGGTAGGTTACCATAAAGGCCGCCAGGTTATCGCTATGGGCTTCTGCCTTGCTGCGCAGGTCATCAAGGTCAATATTGCCCAGCTCATCGCACTTCACAATAACCACCTTCATGCCAGCCATTACTGCGCTGGCGGGGTTGGTGCCATGGGCAGATGAAGGGATAATGGCCACATTACGCTGTGACTGCCCCCTGCTGGCATGGTAGGCCCTGATAACCATCAGGCCTGTGTATTCGCCCTGGGCGCCAGAGTTGGGCTGCAACGACATATCTGCAAAGCCGGTAATTTCTGAAAGCCACACCCTCAAATCAGCAAACATTTTCTGGTAGCCTTCAGTCTGATCTACCGGTACAAAGGGGTGTATATCACTTAACTCGGGCCAGGTAACGGGCAGCATTTCACTGGTGGCGTTAAGCTTCATGGTGCACGAGCCCAGCGATATCATTGAGTGTACCAGCGATAAGTCTTTATTTTCCAGCCTTTTGAGGTACCGCAGCATTTCGTGCTCGGTATGGTAGGTGTTAAACACCGTGTGCGTCATGAACTGGCTGCTGCGGTTAAGCGCTTCAGGAAAGGCAACGGCTACGGCCTGGCTTTCCTGATCAATATCATACGGCAGGTTACCGCCAGCAGGCAGGGCCGCGCCAAATACCTGAAGTATTTGCTTCACATCATCTACCTGGGTGGTTTCATTCAATGATATGCCAATGTTGCCATCTTCAAAATACCTGAAGTTCATGCCAGATACCAGCGCCTGAGACCTGATGGCCTTTAACTGCTGGGCTGTGGTGGCTACCTTCAGGGTATCAAAATACACTGTATTCTGTTGGGCCAGGCCCAATGCCTTGAGGCCAGCCTCCAGCAGCTTGGTCAGGGCGTGTACCTTGGCGGCAATACTGGTAAGCCCCTTTGGGCCATGGTATACAGCATACATGCCAGACATCACGGCCAGCAGCACCTGTGCAGTACATATGTTTGAAGTAGCCTTTTCACGTTTAATGTGCTGCTCACGGGTTTGCAAAGCCATGCGGTAGGCTTTGTTGCCGGCGGCATCTACCGAAACACCAATGATGCGGCCCGGTATAAAGCGCTTATATTCTTGCCGGGTGGCAAAATAAGCTGCATGTGGCCCGCCATACCCCATAGGTACACCAAAACGCTGGGCAGTGCCTACTACGGCATCGGCACCCATTTCGCCGGGGGGCGTTAATAAGGTAAGCGACAGCAGGTCGGCAGCAGCGGCAACCTTCAGGCCATATTCATGGGCGCTGCTTATCAGGTGGGTGTAATCAATTACCTGCCCATAATTATTGGGGTATTGAAACAGTATGCCAAACAGGGCAGGGTCAGTCAGGTCGGCCTCCTGTAAATTGCCAACTACCAGCTCAATGCCTACAGGCTCGGCCCTCGTGGTTAACACCTCTAATGTTTGCGGAAAAACGTGGGCATCAACAAAAAAGCGGTTGGCCTGTTTTTTGTCTTTTTTACGCATGCCATAAAACATCAGCATGGCTTCAGCGGCGGCAGTACCTTCATCTAATAACGAAGCATTGGCCAGTTCAGTACCGGTCAGGTCGCTCACCATAGTCTGGAAGTTAATCAGGGCTTCCAGCCTGCCCTGGGCAATTTCAGCCTGGTAAGGGGTATAAGCAGTATACCAACCGGGGTTTTCAAGTATATTTCGTTGTATAACGGCAGGCACGCTACAATCGTGGTAGCCCATGCCTATATATGATTTGTAAAGTTTGTTGTTACCCATCAGGGCCTTAAAGTCGCGCAGAAAACGTTTCTCGCTTTTAGCAGCTGGCAGGTTCAGGGGCTTGTCAAGCTGTATGGCGGCGGGCACTGTTTCATTAATCAGTGTTTGCAGGTCGCTCACGCCAACAGCTTCCATTAGCTGCTGCATTTGCGCCTCGCCAGAGCCGTTATGGCGTGTGTCGAACCGTTCTCCCTCGTTCGCGTTTATTTTCATATTTTTGGATAATCTTTAATGATTTGGGTTAACCGTGCGTTTCTATTGAGCGGCAAAGTTAGTACATAAATGCTAAAAACTGTTTTTACCCAATTGGTTCCTGTACTGCTAACGTTATGACTAAAACTACCATAAAATACCTGCTGGCTATGCTGTTGGTGGTGCCTGCTTTGGGGCAGCAAGGTGCCTTAACTACTTATGCTGAAACCATTACCCAAAAAGAGCTGCAACAGCATGTTTACCTGCTGGCCTCAGATAGTTTAGAGGGGCGAGAGGCAGGCTATGCCGGGCAACGCAAAGCAGGTGAGTACATTGCCGGCCAGTTTGGTGGTATGGGCCTGCAACAGGCGGCAGCACTGCAAGGCTACCACCAGCCGCTGCAGCTGGCCAACCACAGGGCAGGCGAAGCGTATTTTAAGGCCAACGGCTTTACGTTAACCAATGGCGTTGACTTTTATTTTAGTGGGGGGCTGTCATGGCCGCAGGCAGCCTCAAAAAAGGTGGTGTTTGCTGGTGATGGCAGCCAGGAGGCATTGGGCCGGGCCAAAGTAAAGGGGAAAATAGCCATGTATGTGACTGATATTGCAGCCGAGTCAAAAAAGCGGGCCTGGGCTAAAGAAGCAGGGGCCGTACTGTCAATAGTGGTTTTGCACAGCAACCAGGAAGAGTTTGAGCAGTACGTAAGGCTAATTTCTGTACTGATGAAGCGCCGCTCGGTAGGCCTGAAAGAAGAAGCCCCAGCCGAAGGTAAAGACCTGCCCTATTGTGTAATGGGCCCAGAACAGGCCGCCAGGCTGTTAGGCATGCCCGTAAATAAATTACAGGCCTACCGCAAGGCAGACCCTGCCCGAACAGTTAAAATGAAGAAAAAGCAAATAACCGTTACTGCGGTGGTAAATGATAATGTAGAGTACCTCAATACATCAAACATATTGGGCTTTGTTGAAGGCTCAAAGCTGCCAGATGAGTACGTAATTGTTACTGCCCATTATGACCACGTGGGCATTAAAAAAGGGCAGCTGCACCCAGGCGCTGACGATAATGGCACAGGGAGTGCCGCCATTATTGAGCTGGCAGAAGCATTTGCCCAGGCCAAAGCCGAAGGTAATGGCCCGGCAAGAAGCATTGTGTTTATGACCGTAACCGCAGAAGAGATTGGCCTGTTGGGCTCTGAGTATTATGTAACCCACCCGGTGTTTCCGTTAGC
>CAZXTW010000485.1:0-742 GCA_964643525.1 uncultured Roseivirgaceae bacterium | reverse complement strand
AAATATTGACATGATTGGCCGCCGTGATGCACAGCACCTTGAAAGCGCCCCCTATATTTACCTGATAGGCTCAGACAGGCTTTCTGATGAGCTGCACCAGGTTAGTGAGCAAGCCAATACTCTATATAGTAAGTTAGAGTTAGACTATACCTTTAACGCCCCAGACGACCCCAACCGCTTTTACTACCGATCTGACCATTACAACTTTGCCAAAAACGGCATACCTGCCATTTTTTATTTTAGTGGGGTACATGAAGATTATCATCAACCTACTGACACTGCCGATAGAATTGATTTTTCCCTGCTACAGCAGCGGGCGCAATTGGTGTTTTATACCTTGTGGGAGCTGGCCAACAGGCCCAACCGCATTCAATTAAAGTAGCAGTAGCGTAATTATGGGTAGCGTTGAGGGAATGCCGGCAAAAAACTGAATGGCTATAAAAATACTTGCGCAGGCGGCAAAGCCACACTGCGCAAGCCCTTCAATTAACCAGCTATTGGTAATATTGAGCATCCCTACTCAAGCTTATTACCGATGTAAAAGTAATGGCAATTTGGCAGGAGTAGGCTTTTTATTAGGTGGTTACCCTTAATTATCAGTTGAATGCAATTAATTGCTCGGCAAAGATTATTGCTTTACAGTTTGTGTACAAATCTGGTAAGCAGTTTGAAATAGTCTTCATATTCAGTTAAAGGCAGGGTTTCGGCCTTATCAAACACGTCGTGGTAGGCTGTTGTGCCC
>CAZXTW010000484.1:2475-5395 GCA_964643525.1 uncultured Roseivirgaceae bacterium | reverse complement strand
CAATAGGCTTAAACGTATCGTCATCAATATCAACATTCTTCAGGGCTTTGCCCACACCGGGTATCATGCTCATCAAATCCTTCACATTACCCATTTTCTTGATCTGCTGCAGCTGAGACAAAAAGTCATCAAAATCAAACTGATTCTTCCTGATCTTCTTATTCAGGCGTATCGCTTCTTCCTGGTCAAAAGTCTGCTGGGCTTTCTCTACCAACGACACTACATCGCCCATACCCAGAATCCGCTGGGCCATCCTGTCAGGGTAAAACAGGTCAATGGCCTCCATCTTCTCGCCCGTACTAATAAACTTAATGGGCTTCTCTACTACTGAGCGTATCGAAAGGGCCGCACCACCGCGGGTGTCACCATCTAACTTAGTCAGCACCACGCCATCAAAATCAAGGCGTTCGTTAAAAGTCTTTGCAGTATTTACAGCATCCTGGCCAGTCATTGAGTCTACTACAAACAGCGTTTCAGTAGGCTTCACAGCTTTTTTCAGGTCAGAGATTTCCTGCATCATCTCCTCATCCACAGCCAGGCGGCCTGCGGTATCCACAATAACAATCTTCTTGCCGCTCAACTTGGCATGGGCAATGGCATTGCGGGCAATCTTTACTGCATTCTTATTCTCAGGCTCGGCATACACCTCCACACCCACCTGCTCGCCCAGCACCTTCAACTGGTCAATTGCCGCAGGGCGGTAAATATCGCAGGCAGTCAACAATACCTGCCGCCCCTGGCGCTTCAGGTAATTGGCCAGCTTGCCCGAAAAAGTAGTCTTACCAGAGCCCTGCAAACCCGAAATCAAAATCACAGCCGGGTCGCCCTGAATGGTAATATCTTCCTTCTCGCCGCCCATCAGTCGGGTCAGCTCTTCGTGCACAATCTTAACCAGCAACTGCCCTGGCGAAACGGCAATCATTACCTGCCGGCCAATGGCCTCATTCTTAATTTTATCTGTTACTTGCTTGGCTACCTTATAGTTTACGTCTGCGTCTATCAGCGCCCGTCTAATCTCTTTTACAGTAGCGGCTACGTTAATGTCAGTAATCTTGCCCTGGCCTTTCAGGGTCTTAAATGCTTGCTCTAACTTAAAACTGAGGTTATCGAACATAACAACAAAATGGTTTACCCGCAAAGCTAACCAAAATATGCGAAATCAGGCCCTGAGCCATCTACCATTCTGTATACATCCCATTGTCACTTCCAATCGCCAATAACTCTACCCTTTTGCTACGCATGTAATATATCTGACATAATTTAAACATACCTGAGGGCCTGCCATACGTATACACTAACTAATAAGAAGCGTATTATCCGAATTTGCCATACCATCCCTATTAGCCCTATGAAAGCAATTGTAATCCCTACGCTGCTGCTTGTTGTTCTGTGCAGCTTAACCAGCTTTAGCGTTAACATTAATCAGGATAAAAAGCAATGGCTGGCACAGGCCAAGTCATTGCTGGCAGCTCCTGGCATTGAGGCCATTACCGACGCACAGGAAATTCCTACCGAGGTAATTGCAGATGTTGAGCGATTAATGCTCAAAACCTACAAAAATACTGACGATGAAGGACTGCGTACCTTCAAACTGGTAAGCCCTGACGGATTGGCCCCCGGTGGCAGAAGTGCCCGCCGCGCAAGGCCACACTACCGCATGTTAAACTTTGCCTACAATACCGGCAATAAGTGGATCATCTCTTACTACCACAACGAGGGCCGCAGCTCATACCAACAGGTACTTATTTACGTCAAAAAGTCAAAAAAGAAGGCTGACCTGGCCAGCCTCATTATTGAGCGCCGCCCCAGCAGCCCTGCAGACTTGCTCACTAAAATTGAGCAGGCCTCGCCCGATAGCTGGACATACCCCGTGGCAGATGAAAATGCCGCCCAGTTTATTTTCTAACCAAACAATGCTTATAAGTAAACCCTAAGCATTATATTGGGCACTCACTAACACCAAGCGAGGCCATTAAACAGATCATCAAATACCTGAAAGACCACTGGCGGGACGATTTCCACGGTGGTCTTTATTTGTATACAGGCATTTTTTTAGCCGTAAGCATTGCCATTAACTACAGTCTTGACTTTGAAGACTCTATTCTTGACCAACACTACGGCACCTTACAAGGCATATTGTACTATACCCTCTTTTACGCCTTTGCCTGGTTTGCCATATTCATCCCCAAAAGCATCATACACAAGCAAACCCATGTGTACCGGCAGCGGCAATTCTGGATAAAAATAGTGGTATTCATGGGCCTCATGGGGCTTGGCTCTGGCTTTTACTGGCAGCACGAGTGGCTGGCCGGCATTACCAACAGCCACGAACGGTACTACCTGCTAAAACACGTGGGCAACCTCAAAAGAACCCTGCTGTACCTACCGGTGCTGTTGGCCATGCAGTTAATTTATGACAGGCAGCTCAATGGCCTCTACGGCATTAGCCGCAAGGGCTTTAATGGTATGCCTTACCTCATTATGTTGGCCATTGTATTCCCAGGCATTGTGTGGGCCTCTTTCCAGCCTGATTTTTTACGGGCTTACCCAAGCCTGAAGCTGCAATACGTTAAAGGTTTGTATGGGCAGTCAGATACAGTTTTGTTCTTAGGTTATGAGTTGACCTATGCCCTACGCTTTGTAGCTGTTGAAATCATGTTTCGTGGGGCCCTGGTATTGGGGCTGGCCCGCCTGCTGGGCAAAGATGCCATCTTGCCCATGGCAGCCACCTACTGCTACCTGCACTTTGGCAAACCCATGGGCGAAACCATCTCGTCTATCTTTGGCGGTTACATCCTCGGGGTTATTGCCCTGCATTCAAGATCCATCCTGGGCGGCTGTTTCATCCATATTGGCGTGGCCTGGCTCATGGACTTTACCGCCCTGCTCCAGATCAAGCTTAATGAATAATGAGGCTTAA
>CAZXTW010000484.1:0-2375 GCA_964643525.1 uncultured Roseivirgaceae bacterium | reverse complement strand
CTATTCATTATTAACTGTTAATTATTCATTGCCGAATGGCATTAAAAAACGCTTCCAGCTTGGCTTCATCTAATTGCCCATTAGTGCGCACACCACTACACAAATCAAGGCCATAAGGCTGCACCGCTTCAATAGCCTGCCTTACATTACCTGCATTCAGGCCCCCAGCTAAAAACACTGGTACAGGGCTTTGTTCTACAATACGCCTGCTCAGCCGCCAATCGTGCGTACGGCCGGTGCCGCCCAGCTCTTTCACTGCCAAACTGGGGTTGCCAGAATCTAACAGCAGGGCATCGGCCTGGCTGGCCGCAGCAAGGGCGGCATCTACTGAGGCATCACCAGTTACATGAATAACCTGCACCACCTTAATAGCGGGCAAGGCCGCTTTCACGTCAGCAACCGTACCATCCGTCAGGTCATCTACCAACTGTATGGTATTGGTATGTACCTGCTGCTGGTGGGCCACCACTGCTTTGGCCGCGGTGCGGCTGGTGAGTAAAAACGTACCAATGGGTGGGGGTACACTTTGGGCTATTTGGGATATCAACTCATCGCCAATTACGCCAGGGCCGCTGGGCATCTCTGCCACCAGCCCCAGGGCAGAGGCGCCATAGGCCACAGCCAGCCTTGCTTCTGCAATACTGCTAATACAACAAATCTTTACGCGGGGGGTACTTTGCTGGTTCATTAGCGTTCAGGTTAATCACAAAACCAGGCCCCATAACAAGCCTTAAAGGCATTATAGAGGCATCTGTTCAGTGCTTGAAAGATAAGCCAAAACCTTTTATAATAGGAAATTTATTAACAATTTGGTGTGTTCAAAAACATCTGAAACTGACTAAGCCACGGCGCACTGATGAGCAAAAAAAGACCCAACAAGCAGGCAGCAAATAAAGGTACCGCACAAAGCAATCCTAAAAGATTTCAAAACGTAAAAGTACCCAAAACCAACCAGCCTGCTGCCAGCCCCAGCACCGCCACCCCCAAGGCCACTGCTAAGGCTGCCCCGGCACAAAAAAGCCTGGTACAGCAGGCCCTGCCTCACCTTATTGCCGTAGGCGTATTCTTTATACTCGTGGTGATCTTCTTCACGCCTGCCTTTCAGGGCAAAGGGCTGAGCCAGAATGACCTGCTGCAGTGGGAAGGGGGCGCCAAAGCCCTGTTAGACTACCGCGAGGCTACGGGCGAAGAGGGCCTCTGGGCCAGCAGCATGTTCAGTGGCATGCCTGCCTACCTGGTGAACCTTATTTACAGCGGCGATTATTTGGGGGCCCTGCACTGGATCATCTCATTGGGCATACCCCACCCCGCCAGCCAAATCTTTGTGGCCATGTTGAGCTTCTACGTCATGTTGCTTTCATTCAGGGTACGCCCACTGCTGGCCATAGTCGGGGCCGTAGCTTTTGCCTTTACCTCCTTCAACATCATTAACATAGAGGCAGGCCACAACTCCAAAGGCTGGGCCATTGCCTATATGTCACTGGCCATTGCTGGCCTGCAACTGGCCTTTAGCAAACAATACGCCAAAGCCTTTTTCGTAGCCCTACTGGCCTTTACCATGCAAATACGCTACAACCACCTGCAAATAACCTACTACCTGCTGTTTGTACTTACCTTCTTTGGTTTTGTGGCCATTATTGACGCCATCATCAAAAAAGAATACGACCCCATGCTCAAGGCCATTGCCGTAATAGGCATTGCAGGGCTTATTGGCGTAGGCGGCAACCTGGGTAAGCTGTGGGGGGTATATGAATACGGGCAATACTCTAACAGGGGCCCTTCAGAATTAAAACCAACAGGCACCAACCAGGGGGCAAGCACCAGCGGCCTTGCCCGTGATTACGCCTTTGACTGGAGCAACGGCGTGGGCGAAAGCACAATCACCCTGTTCATTCCCAATGCCTTTGGTGGCCCATCAGGGCAGGCTGTCAGTGAAAACTCTGCCTTTGCCAAAAGCCTGCAGGGCACCAACCTCAACCGCAACCAGATTAACCAATACATCCAACAGGTACCCACCTATTGGGGGCCACTGCCCTTTACCAGTGGGCCCATCTATGCTGGGGCCATTGTGTTCTTTCTATTCATATTGGGTTGTATCATGGCACCGCGCAAACACGTCATCTGGCTCGTTGCGCTCACTGTGCTCTCACTTATGTTGTCGTGGGGTAAAAACTTCTCAGGCTTTAACTACCTCATGTTTGACATTTTTCCATACTATAACAAATTCAGGTCAGTTTCTATGGCCATTACCATAGCCCTGGTATGTATGCCACTATTGGGTATACTGGGCCTTGAAAAACTGCTAAGCAGTGAGTGGAACAAAGACCTGCGCAACAAATTCTTTATTGCCCTGGGGGCCAGCGCAGGCTTAATAC
>CAZXTW010000483.1:0-5400 GCA_964643525.1 uncultured Roseivirgaceae bacterium | reverse complement strand
CCAGCACCAACTGCCCACTGCTATTCACAGCCTCGGCCCGCAGCCTGCCAGAAAAGGTTTGATTAAACGTATGGTCAAAGCTGATTACACCCCCCGCAGCTGCCGTACTGTAAATCAGCACATCGTTATTGGCGGCATCATCATCAATATAAAAATTAACGGTAGCCATTTCAGGGCTGGGCAGTAAAGCCAGCTGGATGTTAAAGCTGCTGCCCGCTTCTACAGTTTGCCCCGCCTGCGGTGCCACGAAGCTCATCAGGCCATTGTTAAGCGGTATTTCTGTATAGTGGCCGTGGTGGTCATACGCGCGTATGGCCAGCTGGCCTGTACCATTGGGTAATGCAGCCTGTAGGGTAAATGGGTCTGCCTGCTGTTGAAACAGCTGGGTAATCCAAAAGCTGTTGCCTACATTCACTATACCCGCACCCATATAGTTATGGTCGCGGTCAATATTGGCTTTATGGCCAGGGCTGTTTAAAAAGGCATTTACCCAGGCTTGTGGGTCGGCAAGGGGGCTTACCTGCACATTCTCTGCTGCAATTGAATGGGGCGTCCGTTCATTCATTTGTGCATACCGTGCCCCTGAGTAATCGTGTGAGATATTGCCTACCTGCTGCTGGTACCAACTGTGTGCCCGCCCAACAGATGTGATGAAGGGGCTGCCCTGAAAGGGGCGCTTGCCTACTGATACGCGGTACTCATTGATGTACTTCAGAAAGTCATACTCATAGGCGGTTAGCTCAACGCCAGGCTCACTGTTGGGGTTGGCAATCGCCTCGGCTATTTCAGTACCATTCCAGAGCAGTGCCACGTTTTTCACATAGCCCCCGTCAACTTCCCAGGCATCTACCCCAACCAGCAACTGCCCGTTTTGTACTAATGTAGTCACCAGGTTCACCTCTGGCCTTGAGCCCACAAAAATAGCAGCAGGCTCAGTAGCAGTCTGGTTGCCAGCCACATCGTAAGCTAGCAGTTGTATATCAGCATAACCCCAGTCAGTAAACGTATGTGTAAAATTAAACGGTGCATTTGTCAGGCTTTGCACCTCTGCACCGTCAACCAACAACGCCACCCTGTCAAGGTCGCCATAGCTGTCAATAACATGGGCACTAATGGCGTAAGGCTCATTTTTAATGGCATTGGTCAAAGGGGTGGCCAGCGTAAGCTCAGGGGCCTCATTGGCCAATACATCAAGCACCACATACCCCAGCTGCTCGGTGGTGTGGTTGGTTTCTGTATCTTTTGATTGCTCTTCTTCCAGAAAAAAGGTGGCCCCGGTAGGTGTGGTACTTTTTACTCTAAGTGATACCGGGTCGCCCCCGTCGCGGCGCTGGTAGCCCGCCAGTACCAATGGGTTGTTTAAAGTACCAGGCCAGGTCACGGTATAGTCGGCATGGGTCATATTATCGGGCGTTAAGACAGCTGTTACCTGAAACAGCTCAGTCTGAAAGCTACCTTCCGGCAGGGCGATATAGGCCACCTGCTCGGCATTATGGGGCTTCAGCGCGGCGTCTTTAAAATACAACTCCTGCTCTTGCACCATTACATTAAACTGGCTACCGGTAATGTTGCGTACCCTGGGGTACACCGCCTCTGGCCCGTTGGCACTAATAATTTGGGTCAATAATACCGGGGCTGCGGCAAATGGCTGGGCAAATGCGGCGGTTTGCTCATTGTGGTTTACTGCATTCAATACCCCTACCTCAATAAGTGTACTGCCCCAATAGTGGTTGCCCTGGTCAGCCGCCAGCCAGGCAATGGTTTCTGGCGCATGGACCCCGTCCAGATAGTCCCACTCATCAAGCTGGTATTCAAAACCGGTTGGGGTAACGTTACGCACCCTAATGGTTAGTGGGTCAACATCATTATAAGTGGCTGGCCCCATAATAACCACCGGGTTGGTTAGTGGCTTGCCAAAGGTAACAGAATGCCACTGGCCTGCGTTGGCCTGGGCGGCAGTTACACTGCCATAACGCAACCAGCCAGCTTCTGCCAGGGGCTGCACAGTAAAATCAACTATGCTGGTGGCACTGAGGCCATTTTTTACAGCGGTGGCCATGACCTGATGCGGGCCAGGGGTGCCTGCCTGTATTTGAAAATACCCGCCAGAATCAGGCAGGTTAATGGTTTGCTGCAGCTGCCCGTCAAGGTATAATTCAAGGCTTTGCGGTGCTTCTGCCCCCTGGGCCACCACCCACGGAAACTCAACCATGTTACCTGTTACAACAGGCTGGGTGGCTGTAGTGTTAAACAACTGCACAAAAGGGTTGGGCTGCTGCTGGCTAAACGATACACTTAGCGGCAGCACATCGGCCGGGGCATCACTAAACATGCCGTACAGGCCGCCCTGCGTTATGGTGGCAGTTACGGTTTGGGTGCTGCTGTTGTAGGTGCTGGGTATTGTTTGCCATTGGCTGGTGGTTTCATCATACCGGGCCATAACGGGTGTGGCCGTAGTGCTGAATAAAAATGGCGGAGCCGACATGCTTAAGTCTGCCGTAAACCCAGAGCCGTTGTTGGCCTCTATTTGCATAACATCACTGATGAGCGTAGTATTGGTGGCGGCACGGTGCGGAAAGTTGGTTAGCACCAGCATATTGTTTACTGCCGTTTGCCAGTTAATAGCGTAGCTGGCACCAGGTACACCAATAGACGGAATGGGCACCACCCCATTTACATTCAGCTCATGGGCAATGCCCACCGGCTGGTTTACGTTAAGGTTGGTAGTGAGCTGCAATGAGGCAAACACATGGCCATCAACATCAGGCACAGGTACACTGGCCTGTATGCCATTGGCTACAGGCAAAAAGGGGTAGGTATTGCCTGTGGTAGGGCCTGATTCAAACACCAACTGGTCAAACTGATCTATCGGGTTAGGTATAGCTGTGGCCTCAAGCGTAATTTCTATCTGTAAACCGTTGCCATTGTCTACAACACTGGCTGTAACCGCATCTCGGTCTGAGGCGGGCTGGCTTTTCAATAAAAAGTGAATGTCGTCAGCAGTTTTGAAGGTGTTGGTGCCGGCTATCTGTAACATAGAAAGGCCTTTTAGCTTGCTGATGTTCTGACTGGAAACTGCTGCAGTGGGGCCGGCGCGGAACAGGTGGCTGTACTGGGGGTTGTGAACAGGGTCAGGGTTAATGTAGCAATAATCATTCAGGTTGGTGCGGTAAATCCAGTCAATGGCACCCAGGTAGATAGATGCCACTGTATTATCAGTTTCCGCATACTCAACTTCAAAATCAAAGGGCCAATTACAGGCACCCTGGGCAGCAGCCACTTCTTGTGCGTGCTTACTCTTACTTTGTACGGTTAAAGACGAGGGTTCGTCGTCAGGAGCGTACGACAGAAAATAGTATTTTACCGGTGTACCATGAAAGAAATTGGTCTTTAGTATTTCTTCAGCATCCCAAAAAGGTAAAATTCTCACATAAGTGCCCATGGTAGTAAACCTGTCATAGGTACCAGTTTCCCACAGGCTCAGGTTGCCGCCCAGGCGCACGCCCAGGTCGCCAATAGACGATTGGTACCACTCTTGCACGGGCCATTCGGCCGTGCCGCTGTATGGTTCAATATTCTGTTCAAAATAGGGCCACCAATCGCCCGTGGGGGCGGCGTCAAGCAGGGCCAGGCGGTTAGGCTTATAAAAGTTGCCACCGGCACTGCTGTTGTTTAACAGATAGTAAGTAATGGCCGTTACGTTCATGGCCCCCAGCGAGTGGCCAATCATACGCAGTTCATTGCTGCTATCCCACTGGTTGGCTTCAAGCAATGAGGCAAATGCGCTGCCCATAATATACGAGAGGGGCTCTGAGGTAGACCGCAGGGTGGTGTACTCGTTGATGCCCTCTAACTTCCACCGCTTATCTTCCTGCCCTAAAAACAGCTTGCGTCCCGCAGCGTTTGCTCCTAAAGTGGGCTGCGGTTGCATAGGCTCATCAGCATACTGAAACCAATGGGCGTACACCACATTCCAGCCATCGTTTAGCCAGCCGCCCTCTTTTACCACATTCACAGGCCCACCCATTTCTAACACTTGCCTTTCAGTACCGTAATTGTCGTTGTGGTTGGTTACATGGTCAATTGACCAGCCATGGCTATGAAACGCAGTTTTATAATTGGGGTTAAACCACCCTTCGCTTTGCAGGCGGCCCAGGGTGTAGTTGTCAGGGTGGCCATTGTTATTAAACAGCCCCTGGTGCCAACGCAGGTATTCCATTTTTTGCCTGCCATCATTCCAGCGTGAAAAATACACGCCATTATCAAGCACCTCAATAATGGCGGCCCGGTTGTCGCACTGGGCATTTTCAACGGTACGCCCAGCGGTATTATTGCTGTTGGGCCTGCACCTTATTTTAGGTATGACTACTACCTTGCCCCATTCATTGCGCATTTGGGCATTAAAGTAATACTCATCGGCCTTGGCAGCCACATTAAAAGTGGGGGCCTCGCCCCCACGGTCCATCACATGGTATTGCAGGTGCTGCGTGGGTATTACTACCTCAAGCCCGGTTTGCGGGTGGGGGCCATACACTGTAATGGCCTGCACAAAGTTTATAGGGTTGTCGCTGTTCCAAATGGGCAAATGGCGGGTGCAGCTAGGCAATGCCTGCGACAACAGGTTGGCGCCCAGGTCGGCATAAGCCTGGTTCACTATTACCCGCGTAACGGTGCTGGGTATTTCGTCAAATTCAGGGCACTCTTCAGCATCTGTCAGTACTGCCTGCCCTATGGCAGCCTGCCAGCACAAGGTGAACAACAAACTGCAAAGCACAACAAGCCAGTGCCTTGCAGGGTGGTAAATGGGTAAGTTCATAGTGGTTTTCATTGGATTATAAGGTTAACTAGAGGTATAAATGCACCACCCTGCCACAGGGCAAGGCGGCGCTATGAACCACAAGGTTACCTTGTACCCACCACGTTTTAATCCGGGTTTATAAGTCTGGAAAACAAGTACTGGTCTATACTTATAAGTTTGGACTACCCCCCGCCAGGGACTTGTAACTGCCTGTTAAGCCGCTGAAAGCTCTTTTTGGCGGTAGTCTTTAGGGGTAAGGCCGGTTTCTTTTTTAAAGGTGGCATAAAAGCTTGATTTTGACTGAAAGCCCGCCTCCAGGCCAATGGCCAGCAGGCTGTAGTTGTGGTATTGCTGGCTCAGCAACAGCCGCTGGGCTTCTTTTACCCTGAAGCTGTTTACAAACTGCTGAAAGTTGGTGCCAGTGGTTTTGTTAATCAGGTATGACAACTTATTGGGGTGCAGCTGTATGCGTTGCGCCAGGGTGGCTACAGATAAATCTGGCGCTTTGTAAATGGCTTCCTGCTCCATTAATGCTTGCAGGCTGGCCTGGTAAGCTGCCACCTCTTTGGCAGTAAGCAAGTCTTTCTGCGCCTTATCATTAT
>CAZXTW010000482.1:0-5403 GCA_964643525.1 uncultured Roseivirgaceae bacterium | reverse complement strand
TAGGCCAGTATGATAAAGCCGGCTTTGACCGCATTGAGGCCACCGCCCCTGCCAAACCTGAGCAAGAGTTGTATGGCCTGCTGCCGCAAGACCGCACCAAGCCCTACGAAATGCGCGACATTATTGAGCGCCTGGTAGATGGTTCTGCCTTTGATGAGTACAAGGCCCTGTACGGGCAAACCATTGTTTGCGGCTATGCCCGGGTTGACGGCTGGGCGGTAGGCATTATTGCCAACCAGCGCAAGGTGGTTAAAACCAAAAAGGGCGAAATGCAAATGGGCGGAGTAATTTACTCAGACTCGGCCGATAAAGCCGCTCGCTTTATTATGAACTGCAACCAGCGCAAAATACCTCTGGTATTTTTACAGGATGTAAGCGGTTTTATGGTAGGCAGCCGTGCCGAGCATGGTGGTATTATTAAAGACGGAGCCAAGATGGTTAACGCCATGGCCAATTCTGTAGTGCCTAAGTTTACCTTTATTGTGGGCAATAGCTACGGGGCAGGCAACTATGCCATGTGCGGCAAAGCTTACGACCCCCGCCTTATTTACGCCTGGCCTACCTCACAGCTGGCTGTAATGAGTGGTAACTCAGCTGCCAAAACCCTGCTGCAAATCAAGGTAAGTACCCTCAAGGCACAAGGAAAAGAAATAACACAAGAAGAAGAAAAGCAGTTATTAGATGAGATTACCTCACGTTACAATAACCAGCTAAGCCCCTACTATGCGGCAGCCAGGCTTTGGGTTGATGGCGTGATTGACCCGCTAGAAACCAGAAAGGTAATTTCTATGGGCATAGAGGCAGCCAATCATGCCCCTATAGAAAAGCCTTTTAACGTTGGGGTTATACAGACCTAACCACCTGTATTGAATGAAAGACACAGAACTGAAAGCATTAATATCACTACTTGATGATGAAGATAACGACGTACTGAATCAGGTAGAAAAAAAGATTATATCATTGGGTAGCCCCATTATTCCTTACCTTGAAGAGCATTGGGAGCGCAGCTTTAACCCTTTGGTGCAAAAAAGAATTGAAGACTTAATTCACGGCCTGCAATTTGAACAATTGCAGGCCAAGCTGCTTGAATGGAAAAGCAAAGGCGGCGAAGACCTGCTGGAAGGCGTGTGGCTGCTGGCCACCTACCAGTACCCTGACCTTGACTTGACCCGGCTAAAGCAACAGGTAGAGCAGTTGTATTATGAAGTTTGGCTTGAGTTTAAGCCTGATGCTTTTCATTACGACCAGATACGTATTATGAACAGCGTGTTTTTTAGCAAGCTTAAATTCGGGGCCAATACCAAAAACTTCCACTCGCCAGGCAATTCTATGATTAATGTGGTGCTTGAAACCCGCAAAGGCAACCCCATTACACTTAGCGTAATTTACATGCTTATTGCCCAAAAGCTTAACATGCCTGTTTATGGGGTAAACCTGCCCAACCTGTTTATACTAACCTATATAAAAGAGGGGGTGCAGTTTTACATCAACCCTTTTAACCGAGGGCTCATCTTCTCAAAAGAAGATATTGACAGCTACATTTATGAGTTGCGCCTTACCCCAGAAGATATTTATTACCAGCCCTGTAATAATATTGAAATAGTTAAGCGTATGATGCGCAACCTGATTGTAGCTTTTGATAAGCTGGGCGATCATTACAAGGCAGAAGAGGTAAAAGGTATTTTAAACAATATTCTTGGTGATGGCCCCTATTAGCAGCCAATCACCCTTTTTTAATCATGCAACCTGTTGGGCGCACATAACCACGTGGCTGGGCCGCTCTGTTTTGTAATGCTTCTATGGCCTCTTGTAAAAAGTGAACTTTCACATCACGCTCGTTCTGAGGGTTATCATCAATAGCGCCATAATACATGACTTTAAACACCCCTCCGCTGTATTGTAGCAAAAAAGCTTCTGGTGTTTTCGTAGCACCCAGCAGGTTACTTACCACCTGCCCTTTATCAGCCAAATAAGGGAAACCATAATTACTGTTTTTTGCCTTCAGGGCCATTTCTTCTATTGAATCGTCCTTGCTGCGCACGGGGTCGTTGCTATTAACCAGCAACAGCTGCACATCGGGGTATTGTGCCACTAAACTGGCAATGCGGCTTTCATACAGCTTTGAGTAGGGGCAGTAATTGCTGGTAAAGATTAAAACCACGCCAGGCTTGCTTTTAAAAGTACTGAGCATAACAGGCTGCTGGCTGCGGGCATCAATTAACTTAAAGTCGCTTATGGCCTTGCTTTGCTGTGCCTGCGCAACAAATGGCGCCAGCATGGCTGCCATCAAAGCCAACCTCAAAAGTAATTGTTTTGTCATCATATCCGTCTACGCTTAAGTTGCCAGCCCACAGGCTGCCCGTTATGTGGTATAGCAAATATAATAATCATTCATCTTTTCAAAGGCCAGTTGCAACGGGTGGCGGTGGCCGTCAACCACCAGGGCAGCATCAATATACCCGGTGGTGTCCTTTTCAAAAGGGGCCACTTCAATATTTTGTTTAAAATCAAGGTTACGGCGGCCATACCACTTATACACCGCTTCTTTGGCAGCCCAATACAGGCAATGCAATTCGGCATCGGCCTGGGCATGTTGCTGCTCCTTAGCTGACAGTAGCCGGGGCATAATACGCACCATACGCTCTTGTACTACTTCAATATCAATGCCGGCAGGGTGTTGTAGGTGCAGGGCCGCAATGGCATATGGCCAGCTATGGCTCATGCTTATATGACCATTACCATTGGCCAGGTGGGGCTTGTTGTGCTTGTCTTTTACAATATCGCTGGCTGGCTGTTCAGCAGCTGTAGTCAGTGCCCGTATGGCCAGGCGGCCCGCCAGGCTTTCAATGCGTTTTTGCGGGTGCCGCCCGTTTATTTGGTGGGTACTAATGCCATGATCGTGTACCTGCTGCAGCAGGTTGGCTTCATCTTCCGTAATATGCCAAAGGCACAGCCAATGGCCAGCGGCAACCTTATCCAAACGAACTACAGGCATATAATCAGGTAAAGAGTAGCTAAAAACACAATAACCCGGCAAAAATAGTATGATTTATGATTCTTACTGTATTTTTGGGCTGTATCTATGCCTTTGCTCAATGGCCATTGCTAAAAAAATTGAAATACAGAAAAAAGGTACCATTACTGGCCACCGTGATTCTGTCTATACCATAATACCTGGCCCCACCCCTGATGTATTCTTTTCTGGTGCGGGTGATGGCATGGTGGTACAGTGGGACTTGAACAGCCCTGAAAACGGCCAGCTGATTGCCAAGGTGCCCAACTCTGTATATGCCCTGGCCTACCAAAACGGGGTGCTGACAGTGGGGCATAATTACGATGGCCTGCACTTTATTGACGTTGCCAGCCGCCAGGAAATTGGCTCTATTCAATTAACTGATCAGGCCATATTTGACATCCAGGGCAAAGGCCACCTACAGTTTGTTGCCACTGGCAATGGCACCGTATTTATTTTTGACGGTTTAAAAAATGAAGTAGTTGCTACACTAAATGATACTGGCCAACGGGCACGCTGCATAGCCATTAATGAACAGCGCTACGAAATTGCGGTGGGCTATAGCGACAATTATATTAGAATATACAGCCTGAAAAACTATGCTTTAATACAAGAAATTGCCGCTCACACCCGTTCTGTATTTAGCTTACGCTATGCCCCCAACCACAACTACCTGCTTTCAGCAAGCCGTGACGCCCATTTTAAAGTCTGGAACTGCAACCAGCAATACCAGCTACAGCAAGACGTCATTGCGCACATGTATGCCATAAACCATGCTGATTTTAGCCCTGATGGCAAACATTTTGTAACTTGTAGTATGGATAAGTCCATCAAAGTATGGGACGCCACCACCTTTAAGCTACTGAAGGTCATTGACAAAGCCCGCCATGCAGGCCACGGCACCTCAGTAAACAAGCTTATTTGGTCGGCATTTAACAATTGGGTCGTTTCTTGTAGTGACGACCGCACCATTTCAATCTGGGATATAAATTTTAATGATTAGCAGATGAGGATTACACCTTTAGAGATCAGGCAAAAAGACTTTGAAAAGAAGCTTCGAGGGTATGATAAAGATGAAGTGAATGCCTACTTATTGTCGCTCTCTAAAGAATGGGAGCGCATTCAAGACGAAAACAAAGAGCTGACCATAAAACTTGAGCAATCGCAAAAAGAAGTGGAAAAGCTGCGCGAGGTAGAAAACTCACTGTTCAAGACCCTGAAAACGGCCGAAGATACTGGCGCTAATATGATTGAGCAGGCCAACAAATCGGCCGAATTGCAAATGCGTGAGTCGCAATTGCGCTCTGAAACCTTAATTACTGAAGCCAAAGCCAATGCCAGCAATATCATACAAAAGGCTGAGGTAACGGCCCGTGGCATTTTGAACAATATGATGGCCCAGATTAAAAGCCTGGATGAAGAGCACCAGGCCCTGGAAAACAAAAAAGACAGCCTGATTACGCAACTGCGCCTGCTAAGCAGTGATATATTAGATAAGCTTGATGGCTTTACCAACCGGCAGCACCAGCAGGCTATGGAAGAGTACCACCAGCAAGCCAAAGAAGCCCTGCGCCAGGCCGACCAGTTTGTGTTGGAGCGTGACACTACGCTAAGCGCTGAGGCCGACCGCCCCGCTGTGCAGCACCCCAAGCCCGAAGAGCCCCCCAAAGCCAAACCTGTAGTGCACGAGCCTGTAGAACCCACTGCGAGGCAAGAGGCTGAGGCAGCACCTGTATTTACCCCTGAACCGGCACCAGCACCTGAACCTGAACCGGTACCCGAACCGGAGCCTGTTCCCGCACCGCAGCCCGAACAAAAGGCCCCTGAGCCTGCGCCAGAGCCTTTGGATGAGCCCATAAAACAGGTACCCGCTCAGCCCGAAGCCAATAAAACCCCTAAGCCAACCACCAATACTGACGACGGCAATAGCGAGCTATCATTCTTTGATCAGATTTAAAAAACACCCATGGGTAAAGTATCATTAGAAGGCCTGGAGTTTTTTGCCTACCACGGCTACTACGAAGAAGAGCAAAAAATAGGCAACAAATATGCCATTGATATTTCTGTTGAAGCCGACCTGACCAACGCAGCCGCCAATGACCACCTGGGTGAAACCGTAAACTACGAAAAGCTGTACAATATCATTGCAGAAGAGATAGGCCGTAAATCAAGGCTGCTAGAACATATTGGCAAACGCATAATTGATGCGGTGTTAGAGCATTTTGACCAAATCACACAAGTTGACGTAACTGTATCAAAATTTAACCCACCTATTGGGGGGGTATGCCGGGCAGCGAAAGTAAGCATGTCAAGGCATCGCGATGATTAATTGAATCGTACCTTAACTGGCAACCTCTGGCTTTACAAAGGTAAACCCACGCGCATCAGCC
>CAZXTW010000481.1:0-5422 GCA_964643525.1 uncultured Roseivirgaceae bacterium | reverse complement strand
TGGGACTATATGCCCGTTGAGGCTACGCGCAGCCTGATTCACCGCCCGTTAGACAGGTACGCCCTGCAAGAAATACAAGATTATATTGGCCTGCCCGAAACGCTGGTGGCCATAGGTTATGTAGGGTTGTTTATGTTTTTAATGCATCTGTTGTTAAAGCGCAGAGATATCAGGTAACGCCACTTTGGGCAAATGCCTAACCCTATAAAAACAAACAAGCCGCTACATGTAGCGGCTTGTTTGCTATAGCCTATAGCTATTCAATAGTTTGTTCTTTCATTTTACCACTGCTTACCAGCCAAAAAGCGGTAAACGCGGCCTTCAGCCCAGTGGGGTGTACCGTGTGAGGTGGTGGTCATTGAAATTTGGTACACGTCGGCATGTAAGGCCGTTGGTTTTTTAGATGCTTTTTTGTTGAGTTCTGTCATAGCTTCTTACATTTATAAGGCACCTCTATGCTCAAATGTATTCATGCTTAGGCACCGTAGTTTAGGGAATTTAACGTTGGTATACTGGTTGTTGTTGTAAATTAAAGGTTAAATCTTTGCACTATGTTTAGCTTTTGGGCTGGTTGTAATGCTTTTGCTTTCTTTATGCCTACAATACGCAGAGGTAACCCACACGGTTGCCATTTTTAAATAATAATATTTAAGTGTTAAAACTTACATGTGTGTTTTGTGGGGTATGCGTCAAGAAAGTACTCGTTAACCTCAAGTAAAGCTTCAATCTTCATTAGTGTATCAAGCCTGTTTTTGCTTATCATGCCGCAACCGAAGGTTGGCTTTGCCTGGCCTGCCCAGCCTGCAGGGTGTCAATATTTTTACTGTAATGTTGTAAAAAGAACAAATAACTGGCCAGCATAAACCCACCAAAGCCGGTAAATACATGCCATAAAAAGTGCGTGCCCATAGGCAGGTACTGGTGTTCGTAGGCATCTACCTGCCTAAAGTATAAAGCCAGTACAAATAGAATAATAGCCCCAACAATTGACCACACCCGCTGAAAGCGCGTACGCCACAACAACAGCAGCAGTGGTAAAAAGAAGGTGGCCCCGTTAATGGCATAGCCCAGGTTAATGGCACTGTGTGCTGGCAAAAACGAATAGCCGGCAAACCGTAAAGCCAGTGAGGGCACAATAATAAACAGCAGGTACCACCACTTGGGCAATACCTTTACCCAGAAATATATACTAATGGTAAGGGTAAGTATGGCAGTAGGGATTACATCCAGGTAGTGCAAGGCTGGCGATATGCGGAATGCATGAAACAGGGTACTGCCCAGCCCACCCAAAAACAGCAGGGGCATGCAGCAGGTTAAAAAAAGGTAGTCTTTATATTGCCCGCGCAGCTTCCAGGCCCAGTACACGGCTGGGGCCAGTATTAATAATGACGATACGGCGTTCCAGGGCTCTACTATAATAAAACTGGGGTCAGTTTCAGTATAGATCGGGCCACCATCGGGCAGGCTGCCATTAAACTTTTCATAGCTGCCGTTACTAAACTCCGCATGGTCTAAATGTTGCCACATTGCAAACCTCATGATTAATTGCTTCTACACCTCTATAACAACGCATTAGCGCTGTTGTGGTATATAGAAAACCAACCTGTGGCCTAATTGTTTTTTGGCTTGCCTGGTGGCTGTTTAAAATATACCGTTGAAATAACTCAACAATTTGTGCCAAGCCGTAAAAAAAGCTAATTTACCTCAGCGTCTGGCTTAGGCGCACAGTCAAAACAATACCCAACACAAATACCCACAAGAAAAATGGCTAATACCCTGTTTGATACCATCCTGAAAGGCATTAATGGCCTTACCCACCTTGAAATTAAAACTATTGTTGGCGATTATACCATTGACGAGGCTGCTAAAACAGTTGAGCCAGCCAATAATCAGGATATGATTTACAGCAACATTAACCTCATTGGTGGTGACATTACAACGGCCATGGGCACCAAGTTTTTAGATGACGCCGCCTACGCTACCCTGCGCGAGTACCATGAATCGCGCGAGAAAGAAGGCCACGCCATAGTTGAGCGTAATATAGAGGTGTTGAAAGAGTTGATTAGCCTCATTACCGCTGTCAATACCGAAAAAAACAAGAAGGTAAACCTTGATGCAGGCAGTGCTGCCGAAGAGCCAGCCAACGACGGGGGCAACGTATAGCCGCCAGGGCAGGGGCCATAGGCCGCCTGCCACTTTTATCATTTATTATTCCATTACATCAGCAGGCATGATACAATAGCTATGGTGCCTGTGCCTGACCCAACACTGCTATGGCTAAAATTGACTTTCAGCGGTTGGCCCAAGACCTGCTGCACCTTGAAATCAACACCATTATCTCTTCAGAGATATCTGCTGAAAAGCGGCCCGATAAAAATAGAACTACCTTTTATAAGCTGGCTGGCGATTACTCTAAAACCTTAACTGAGGTGTGTGCTTTTAACGATTTGAAGGTACGTACCCATGAGAACGTATTGTGGCCCTACGGTGGGTTGGCCTCTTATAGCGAGCTGAAAGACGATGCCCGCAATATTGAAAACCAGCTGGTGGCCCTTCGCAACCAGGCACAGGAGCAGGAAGTACCAGACGGAGCCTATATTGACAAACTGACGCGCAGCATCAGAAAGGTAGAACTCATTGGCGATAATGCAGCCAACATTATGGCCCTTTTCTATGCGTTTTATTACCGGCTTGATGGTAAAGATGCTGAAACGGCTAAAACAGACTTTGCCTTTTACGAAAACAGCCGGAAAGCGGCCGATAGCGAAACCAGCGAAACAAAGCCGCCCCACCTTGAATCAATTGCCTGGAACAATGACATTGGTTACGAGGGCATTAATGTTAATGACGACCTGCCCCTGCAGCCACAAGACACGGCCCGCCTGCAAAAAGCATGGGATATTGGCACCGAAGAAATTGTAATGCAAACTGTCATTTCTATTGATGGTGATGTAACCACCCGCATTGCCCGTAAGTTTGCAGATAAGCCCACTGATTTTGTGGTCAAGGCCCATCAAGATGCCATAGGCACCTCAATTGGCTTTTGGGAAAACCTGATGAACGCTTTCAAAAGTGCCATCAGCAGCCTGGGCAATGTGCTTTCAGGTAACAAATAACCATTTCAGAGGCCTGCGTCATGTTCAAGCAGTTTCAATTTTTAAAGAATAAGCTGGTGCCTTTTTTGGTTGATGGCGGCACCGTTATTGACACTGATGTAACCACCAGCGCTTTGAAACCTGCTGTGCAATTGAACGCGCCCAACAGGCGTTGGGTATTTTTTACCAGTATTGGGCCTGCTGGCGATGTAGTGATAAAGGTGCCCCCACCCTCTATTTATTTAAATAATGACAACAGCCTTTGGCAGGCCGATTACCACAGGCACCTGGCCAGGGTGCAACAATTTATTGAGGGCTTTCAGGGGGTAAATGGGTTTGCCAATAAGCTCAGTACCGGTTGTGGTGCCTTACCGGGTTTGGCCCTGCTACTGTCAGATAAAGTGCGTGAGGGCCTGTTGGCCATACAAGAAGGCAATGTATGGGGTATTGTATACCTGCTGGTACAGATAGGCCTGCCTCTTTTAATGCGCCGCTACAAGGGCATCATTATAAGCTCACTGGTAAGCTGGTTTGCCAACAGCTTTATTAAAAAGAAGCTTAAGGCGCCAGTTAAAAGTTAATATCAACAGTTTTTATTATTCAATATTCAGCAGGCCACAGCTATTAGCTGTGGCTTGATGATATATTATACTTTGTTACCTATATATTTTTCATTAGCTTAATTAAGCCACTTTGCCTAGTATTCTCATGTAACAACCAGCCTATGCAAATAAATACCCATGTGATTAACATTATTAACATTAACGCATATAATTTTACTTAATGTTGTTTTATGAGTTTAAGAAGCAGTTTAAAATAGATATACACTTTAATAATTATTGAATAATTAGTGATTTAACTGGTGTTTTTACTAGCCACATAGTGTTTTATTACCAGAATGTCAACCTTGACTTTAATTAATAAACATGATTACTTTTAAGATTAAGTTCAATTATAAACACTTTATCAAATCACTATGAGAAGAGTTAGAAAACTGTTTAGTCAATGGTACATTATGGTGCCATTTTGCCTCACATTTTTTGCTGTGAGTTGCAGCGTGCCCACAGGAGACCCAATGACAACAATTGACCAAACACCTGCAGAGAATGCGGCAGACCTACAAACCGGCGAAGACCTGTTTAAAGGCCTGTATTTTATGGGGGGCGACGTACAGAAAAAAATACCTGTACTATCAACCATGCGCCAGGTTGAAGAGTTGCAAGCCGACCCCGAAGCATACGCTGCTGTACAGCAGGTGGCCGATGAGGTAATCAGAACCATTAAATCAGCCGATAAAGGCTTCTTTACCCGTTTTGCTGATGGTATTTGTAGCGGCGACCACCTGAAGGTGCAGAAAACCCTGCAAGATGGTGCGCGTACCTTAAACGCTACGATACAAACCATGCCAGATTATGCCGAGGCTTATCAGGATGGTATGGCGCTGGCCGATAAGCTTGACCTGAAGGCTGCCCTTGATGACGACGGCGCCCTTAGCCCTGAAAAGCTTGAGCGTATGGTGCAAGATGAGCTGTATGGCGAGGGTAAAGAAGGCCCAGAAGGTTTGGCCAGCGTAAGGCAAGAGGCTTGCTCATTAATTGCTGTATGTGTAGTATGGATATGGGTGGCCGCTGCCCAGGATGTTGCCGTGGCCCTGAATGTGGCTGCCGCAGTAAATGTGGCTGCCTGGGCTTTTGCCTGGGTTGAAACTGTAGGCCCTGAGGCAGTAGCCAGCGACAGGGTAAAACTGCAGCAGGAAATGATGGTAGACCAGATTGTGGTTGGCCTGGCTAAGTAATTAGTATTCTTAAAAGGCTGCCCTTTGGTGGCAGCCTTTCTTTACACCAACAACCAGCAAGTATGAAGTACTACAAAGCTTACATTGCCATAGGGCTGGCAATACTGTCTGTGGCATTTGCCCTTTTGGTAGCCCTGCCGTCATTGCCTTTTAACCCATTAACCTTAAGCTACGATAAATCATCAAAGCTATACACACTGGTGCCACAAGGGTGGGGCTTTTTTACCCGCAGTGCCCGCGAGGCGCAAATACACGTATACCAGCAAACAGCCAGTGGCTATGTAATGCTTAACAGCAGTGGCTCAGAGCCCGGCAACCTATTTGGTTTATCCAGAAAAATGAGGCGCAGTAATATTGAGCTGGGGCAAATCATTTCAAAGCTCAACACCAGCCAGTGGCAGCCTTGCGAAGGTAAGGTAATGACAGCATGCCTGCCCGATACGGTTTTTACTATTCAAAACCCCTTCATTGACCCTCTGGTAAAGGGGCAGCTGGTATTGGTACAAACTACCCCTGTGCCTTGGGCATGGAG
>CAZXTW010000480.1:0-5426 GCA_964643525.1 uncultured Roseivirgaceae bacterium | reverse complement strand
CAATACCCTGCACCTGGGGCCACAATTGGCCCATGCCATTTTTGATGAGGCACCAATACGCACCATGCCTGCGGGCACCAGCCGCCTGGCTGTACCCTATGGCCAAAACCGGGGGGCCAGCTGGCTGGCCGTAGGCGATGCAGCCTGCGCGTATGACCCCGTATCAAGCTACGGCATTACCTCTGCCCTGGCCAGCGGCTATTATGGTGGGCATGCCGTGGCCGACCTGCTGGCTGGCAAAGCCGATGCCCCACTGGCCTACCGGTATGTATTAGAAAACGGCTACCAGGCCTACCTTGACCAGCTAACCGCACATTATGCCCTTGAAAACAGGTGGCCCAAAGCCCCCTATTGGGTAACACGCCAACCGGTAAACCACCACGAAAAAATGGCTGCCAATTAAGGAATATATGCCCTGTACTATGGGCTGTAGGCCATTACTGGCGTGTTTAAAATTTAACACTAATTTAATGTGCAAAAAAAACACATTGAGCGGGCTGATTAATTGGGTTGGAGGGTTGTTTTTAGAATTTATATGTTAAATTGTTGCATAATTGTAAGTATTCATTATATCTACCAAGCCTTTCTGTATGAAACATATGTTACACAATGGCCCGATGTTAAACCACTTAAAGTTTACCCTATTGCTGGTAAGCTGTTTAATGATTGGGTTTACCACTAACGGGCAAACATTACTGACCAAGCAGCAAATTACTGCTGGCCAGGAATTGCCCCAAAACAATCAACCTAACACGAACAATACCTGTGGCACCTCATTGCCAACAGGTGGCACCTGGACGGGCGTCAACTCCGTAGACTTTTTTGGAGTAGGCATTACCACCAACACCAACGTAACGATTACTGCGTTGGGGAATGACGAGTACGAGCTGAGCGATGTATCGGCCGCCTATTACGCAGCCTTTGGCTTTAATAACGACCAACCGGTAATTATTCGCGACTCGTGCAACGTAATTACAATTGTAAACACCACCGCAGCCACCCAGTTTAATATTGTGGCTGATGCCGTACCTGGCAGCTATAACCCCGTAACTGAAACACTGGTGCTGCCCTGGTTTGACCAGCTGAATAGCTTTGGCGATGTAACCACATTTACCCGCAATGGCGATGCCCCACTGGAAGCCCCTACAACACAGGCCAGCAATATTAATTTTGACTCTGTTGGCATTGATGTGATTGCATTAAGCTGGACCAACGGGAATGGTACTGACCGCCTGGTGATTGCCAGTGAAAGCACCGGTATTGACACAGCTGATTTGCCTGTTGATAGTTTAACGTATGTAGTAGGCGATACCCTGGCCGGTGGTATAGTTATAGCTGTTACTACTGACAGTAGTGCCGTTGCCACAGGCCTGCAGGCCAGCACCACCTACTCGTTTACAGTAATTGAGTTTAATCAGGACAGCACTACTACGGCATACAATACCAGTAATTTGCCAATTGGCTCTGCCATTACAGATGACCTGCCAGCCGTTTCGTGCAATGGCCTGCCTACGGGTGGCACCTGGACCGGCATAAACCAGCTTGACTTTTTTGGTGTGGGCATTACCACCAACGCCAATGTAACCATCACTGCCCTGGGCAATGACGAGTATGAGCTGAGCGATGTCTCTGCCGCTTATTACGCTGCCTTTGGCTTTAATGCTGACCAGCCCGTGATTATTCGCGACTCGTGCAACGTAATTACAATCGTGAATACTACTGCTGCCACGCAGTTTAATATTGTGGCCGATGCCGTACCAGGCAGCTATGACCCTTTAACTGAAACACTGGTGCTGCCCTGGTTTGACCAGCTGAACAGTTTTGGAGACATTACTACTTTTACCCGCAATGGTGATGCCCCAATAGAGGCCCCCTCTGTACAAGCCAGCAATATTACTTTTGGCACTGTTGGTGAAGATTTTATTACCGTAAACTGGACCAATGGTAATGGTACAGACCGCCTGGTTGTTGCCAGAGCAGGCAGCCCCATTGATAGCACAGACCTGCCCATTGATAGCCTGACGTATACCCCTGGCGATACACTGGGTGGTGGCACCGTAGTGGCCAATACCAGTGACAGCACTGCCACAGCTACCGGCCTGCAAGCTGGCACTACGTATTACTTTACAGTAATTGAGTACAATCAAGACAGTACTGGCACTGCCTACAATACCAGCAATTTACCCGTTGGCGTGCAGGCCACTGATAGTGTTGTGAGCGTATGCAACGGCCTGCCTACTGGCGGCACCTGGACGGGCATTAACTCCGTTGACTTTTTTGGAGTAGGCATCACCACCAACACCAATGTAACTATTACTTCCCTGGGCAATGACGAGTATGAGCTGAGCGATGTTTCGGCCGCTTATTACGCTGCCTTTGGCTTTAATGCTGACCAGCCCGTGATTATTCGCGACTCATGCAACGTGATTACTATCGTGAACACCACAGCAGCTACACAGTTTAATATTATCGCTGATGCTGTACCCGGTAGCTACGACCCTGCTACTGAAACACTGGTACTGCCCTGGCGTGACCAGCTGAACAGCTTTAGCGATGTAACCACGTTTACCCGCAATGGCGATGATACTATAGTAGTAAGTGCCCCCACCGTACAGGCAAGCAATATTGTGTTTGATGATGTACAGCAGAACCAGATTGACCTGAGCTGGACCAATGGCAACGGCAGCAACCGTGTGGTGGTATTGCGCGAGGGCCAGGCCTTTGATACAACCAACCTGCCCGTTGACGGCCTTTGGTATGCTGCCGGCGATACTTTGTTGGGTGGCATTGTGGTTGACACAACAACTGGCAGCAGCATTACGGCCACTGGCCTTACTGAAAGTACAGAATACTTCTTTACTGTTATTGAATTTAACCTTAATGGTGCCCCGCTATACCTTACCACCGGGTTAGAAGTAGCTTCTGACACTACCCTGCCATTTACTGTTGATGTGCCTACCATTGCAGCCAGTAACATTAGCTTTGGCAATGTAACGGCCAACAGTGTTGAGGTAAGCTTTAGCCCTGGTAACGGCAGCGCCCGTTTGGTATTGGCCCGCGAAAACAAAGGCGTTAACGGCAACTTTTTGCCTGTAGCCAATACTACTTACACCGCCAACAGTACCTTTGGTGCTGGCGATAATATTGGGCCTAATTTTGTAGTAGCCAACGGTGCTGACAGCAGCTTTACACTTACTGGCCTGAATGAGGGCAGCACCTACCACTTTGCAGTAATTGAGTACAATACCGCGCTAGGCTTGACAACCTACCTTACTGCGGGCTTCCCTCGTGGTGACGTGCTGGTTGTGGGAGATACCTCTGAGCCTACCGTACAGGTAAGCAACCTGCAGGTAACCAGCGCCAATGATACAGAGATTGGCCTTTCATGGACGCCCGGCAACGGCCAGGCTACCATTATATTGGCCAGAGAGAACAAAGGTATTAACCGCAACTTCTCGCCTGCCGATGGTACCGGCTATACCGGCAGTGACCTGTTTGGCGAAGGTGATAATATTGGTGGCATTAATGAGGTGTTTTATATAGGTACCGATACCATGGCTACCATTACCGGCCTAACCCCTGGTGCCACTTACCACTTTGCTGCATATACCTTTAACAGTGCGGGGGCCTTTGCCAATTACAAGACCGACACCTTCCCCCGGGCTTCTGCAGATGCCATTACAACTATTGCAGAGCCAGTTGATGCTGTTACGGGCGTAGGCTTTAGCAATGTGACTGATAGCTCAATGACGGTTACCTGGACCAAAGCCAGCGACGGTGAGGCCACCCTGGTACTTGTACGGCAAGGCAAGGGCATTCATGGTGGATATGGCCCGGCCGATGATGTGGCTTATGTACCCAGCACCGTATTTGCAGGTGGTGGCAATATTGGCCCCAATGAGGTAGCCTACAGCAGCACAGGCACCAGCTTTACGCTTACTGGCCTAAGTGCTGGTACTGACTACCACTTTGCTTTTGTGCCTTACAACAGCGCCGGCGGTGGTGCGGCCATTGATTATCAGAATGCCGACTTCCAGCTGCCCCGCTTTGTGCAGTTTACTACTACCAGCACCCGTTTTGGTAACAGCCTGGCAAGCCAGCCTGGCACCACCAGCATATTTGGTTATGACGGCCAACTGCACCTGCGCTTTGCCAATGAGCAGGCCGCACAGGGCCAGGTACGTGTGTATAACTTAGACGGCCGACTGCTTGACCGTTTTAGCAACACCACCGTACAAACCAGCCGCAACTACAGCCAGTATGCTGGCCAGCTGCTTATTGTGCATTTTGAGGGTGAAGCTAGCACCACCACACAAAAGGTGTTGATTAGATAGCTAAAACGTTAACAACCTATACCAAAGAGGCGCATTTTAGATGCGCCTCTTTTTTTTGCCCAATTTTTTGTAATATGCTTTACCCTAATAGTATTAGTGCATACTTTCGTAACCAAACCTTTAACAAGTACCCTATGCCCATTTACCAGGTAACCAAAGCCATGATTGACAAAGCCACTGATGCAATGGCGGCCGATTATGGTGCCAATATTCAGGAATTGATGGCCCCGCTGTTTGGCACTCAGAAACATATGCGCACCCTGCACGACTTTTTGATTGAAAAAGAAGGCAACCTTTTTTGTGGCGTAGTAAACGGGGTGTTTATGGCCTACCTGCTGGCCTGCAAATACCAGAACCTGGCCTATGCCCAAATACCTGAAAAAGAAATGATGGCGGCCTATACTGAAGGGCGGCAGTATGAAAAGTACTACGCGTTGCTTGACCGTGACATGCCCTCGAGCACCGGCATTCAGTTTATTGCCGGCCACCCGCAGTTTCCCCTGGCAGATTATACTTACCAGACCATCTGGCGGCGGCGCTACCGCGAGTCCATCAGCAGCGACCTGGAGGCCGCCCGCATTTTTGGTGTATGCATTTGCCTGCTTTATGAACTGCACCAGGCCATTTTAGAGGCTAATGAGGCTTAAAATAACTGTGGCGGCTAAAGCCGCCACAGATTTAACCCACTAATGATCACCTAATAATGATCAGTAGTTTACTTTTTATTCGTTCGTGTTGTAACAAGAGTTAACCACTGCACCTATTAATTGATTCAATACATAAATTGCACCTTTTAGAAGTACTGGTTCAGTTGATATGTTGACACCGTTGCCATTAGAAATCATGCCTGCGTTTCTAAACTCAAACAGCGTGGTGGCAGGCAATTTAAACCCATTTTGTTCACCTGAAATATAAGCCTCCACGTGTTGTGCCCCCAATTCAAGTAGAAACCTGGCAAGACCATTGAGCCTCCTAAAGGCTGGGGTTTGGCCCCCATTGATCTTCTTCAGGTTTGATGCTATTGGCTCTCCAATTTTAAACAAAGTATCTAATAAGAGTACATCTTGGGTTTTATTCTTGATAAAGCTGTTT
>CAZXTW010000479.1:0-5431 GCA_964643525.1 uncultured Roseivirgaceae bacterium | reverse complement strand
GCGCATCAAAAAACGCATTGAGCTTAGCCAGCAGGTAGCGCAGCAGCTGAAACTGGATGGGCAGGTGCTTTTGGGGCAAGCTGCTTCGGTGCTCTACCACAAACAACAGGTACAACTCAAACTTACCGGCCAACAGCACTTTATAAGACACATCGGTTATGGTTTTTTTCAGGTTTTCATCGGTGTCGTTGTCATTGAGGCGCTGAAAGGTATCCCATGGAATGCGACTGGCCAGCTTTTGAGGCAGCTTACGCTGAAAAAAGCGCTTGGCCCATTCAATATCTTGCAGCATAAACAGCCCAAACTGGTCATGTGGCCGCCGCTGCTGCCTTTCTCTTTGGCCTTGATCTTGGTTGGCATCACTCATTGACTGCAACATAAATGTTTTAATCAATGCAACAAAGTGTGTGCATCAATTATACAACCTTAGATCACCGAAATAGCCCCATAACGGATTTCCATCGAATGCCTTTCTATAGTTGGCCTTTGCTAACAGGCAAAGTAAGCCAATACCCAAAAGCGGTTTGATACAGGTTTGATTTGCATGTTTTTTGGGTGTGGCGTTGGGCAGTTGGTGGGGCTGCGTTATTTTTGCGCGGTTTAGGTTCAGCAAAAGTGATTTGTAGGTTATGGCATTGGTAAAAGTGGGGCCCCTGGCACTAAAAGAATGGTTAGAAAAGCAGCGGTTTAAGCACCGTGCCTCCTATAATAAAGCCCAGGGCCTGTACCGCAACGGCCACTGCACAGTGCAAACCATTAATACCCGCGAGGCCAACCTGACGGTAAAGAGTGAACACTACCAAAATTTTTATGACGTTACCTTTACCGATTACCAGCAAGAGGCCACTATTAAGTTTACCTGCGACTGCCCCGCCCCCAAGCCCTGCAAGCATACCATTGCTGCTGCCATGGCCCTGATTGAGCACCTGAATAATAAAGGGGTAGAAGAAGCCCCAACGGCCGATGTGCCCGACAGCGAAAGCCTGGCCAGTATGGCTACCCCGCAGCCGGCTATTCGCGCATTGAAGCAACTAACCATACCCATACCCCACAAGCTGGTGGGCCTGTTGCACTCAAACAGTAAGGTACTGAACAGCGCCCACCAGATTGCCAATAAAGGCGGGGTGTATATACAGCAGGCGGGCGACAGCCAGGTAGTGGCCCGCGTGGCCGACAACAAATCAGTCTATACTACCCGGTTAACGATAGACCTGACGGCTGGCGACCTGACGATGAGCTGCACCTGCGGTGATTATGCCTATACCAGTTGCCCCCATATGATGGCCCTGCTGATTGCGCTGTTCCGCAAGTATGAGCAGCCCTTTATTGAGCTGGCCGATCTGACCGATGCCAAAAACAAGATGTTGAAACCCTGGGGCTACACAGCTACCGACCCTGAGGCTGATGCGCTGTTTAAGGTAATCATTGATGAGGACCACCAACCCAAGGTAATACCCAAGGATAAAAGCCTTGAAAAGCGGGCTGCACATGCCCAGTGGGCTGAGCGCCTTGGGGCGGTACACGCCACCAAGCTGCCCCTGTATACTGTACCAGGGGCCAACGCCAACCAACGCACGGTTTTTGTATGGCGGCGCCACACAATGCGCCAGTATAATGTAGATTTACCCGTACGCCTGGCACGGGGCAAAACCAAAAAAAACGGCGGCCTGGGCGGGCCGCTCACTATGCTGTCGTGGGCTTATAGCAGCGAGGTGCCGCTTGATAACCCCATTGTAAAAAAGGTAAAACGGGTGTTTGACGTGCTGGAAGAAGGGGGCCACCCAGATATTAACAAGGCCCTGCAACGGGCCGATAATCATGCTTATACTGACCATGAGTACCTTGACCTGTTTGCCCTGCACGTAATGGATGTAGGTTATAGCCTGTTGGTGCCCCTGTGGCCAGAGCTGGCCAATGACGAGCATTATTTTACCAAGTCAAAAGAGTACCCCCCCAAGATAACCGAACTGACGCGCACCACGCTGGCCCTGGAGCCCCCACAGCTGCGCCTTACACTTAAAGAAGAGCAAAACCACCTGGTGCTGGCCCCCGAACTGGTCATTGACCAGACCAGCTTTGCATTTGATGAGGTAGCGCAGCTGTATACCGGCTTTGTGTATGTAACCCCACTGAACCAGCTGTATTGCCTGAGCCGCCGCGATGCCAATACGGCCATGCTGTTTGATGGTAAAACGGCCATGCGTGTACACACAACTGATACCGAACAGTTTTTAGCCACCGTAGTAGCCCCGCTGCTGCAGTACCACCCAATTGATATAGCCCCCTCGATAGATTTGAATATGGCACAAACCAATTTAGAGTTGAACCAGGTGCGGGTATACCTGAAAGAAATGGGCAACCACCTGCTGCTGGTACCTGCCTTTCATTACCTGCATGGTACCGCCATTGATACAGAAACTGAAATGGACGGAGGCCGCTTTCTGGTGGTGAGTGAGGCTGGCAAGCTGCACCGCTATGCCCGCGATGTGGCTGCCGAAGAGGCCGCCCGCGACCAGCTGATGGGCCTGCACCCCACCTTTGGCACCCAGCGCTTTAAGCACTTTTTTAATATAGATATTAAGGAGGCCATGGCCAGCAACTGGTTTTTTGATGCCTTTGCGGCCATGCAGGCCGCCGGTTATGAGGTGCTGGGCTCAACAGAGCTAACCAAAATTAAGTACAACCCCCACCGCCCTACTACCCAACTCAGGGTATCGTCAGGGCAAGACTGGTTTGACCTGCATATTGTGGTGACGTTTGGCAAGCAGAAGGTAGGCATTGCTGAAATACGTAAAGCCCTGTTTAACCGCCAAAGTTATGTGCAACTGGGCGATGGCACTATTGGTGTGCTGCCCAAAGAGTGGCTGGAGCGCTACAGCCACCTGTTTAAGCTATCAAAGGCCGATAAGAAGGCCCTGCGCTTTTCGCAGTTTCAGGCCTCTGCCCTGGACGAGATTGAAGATGAGGTAGAGAATATGCGGGCCCTACAGGCCCTGCGTGAAAAGCTGGCCAAGCTGCGCAATTTTAAAGGGGTGGCCGAGGTTGACCCACCGGGCAATATGCATGCCACCCTGCGCCAATACCAGCAAGAGGGGTACAACTGGCTGCATTTTTTGCACAGCTATGGCTGGGGCGGCTGCCTGGCAGATGATATGGGCCTGGGCAAAACCGTGCAGGTGCTGGCCTTTATACAAAGTGTAGTAAACAGGCAGCCCGAAGCCACCTTTCTGGTGGTGGTGCCCCGCTCGCTGGTGTTTAACTGGCAGCGCGAAGCACAGCGCTTTTGCCCTGAGCTCACCATGTATGTGCACTGGGGCCCTGACCGCAGCCAGGTAGCCATACCCTTTGCTGAGCACCACATTACCCTGGCCACTTATGCCATGGTGCGCAATGACCTTGAGCTGCTGCAGGAGCATCAGTTTACGTATGCCATTCTTGACGAATCGCAGGCCATTAAAAACCCCGGCGCGCGTGTATCAATAGCGGTTAAGCAGCTGAACAGTTACAACCGCCTGGTGATGACGGGTACACCAATTGAAAACAATACGTTTGACCTGTATTCGCAAATGGACTTTCTGAACCCCGGCATGCTGGGTAGTATGGAGCAGTTCAAGCAGCAGTATGCCACGCGCATTGACCGCGACCGCGATGAAAGCAGCGCCGCCCGCCTTAATAAGGTAATTAAGCCTTTTTTGGTGCGCCGCCGTAAGGAAGAGGTGGCCAAAGAGCTGCCCCCCAAAACAGAAACGGTGGTGTGGTGCGAAATGACGGCCCGCCAGCGCAAAACGTATAACCATTACAAAGACAAGTTCAGGAAGGAAATACTGGATACCATTAAGCAGGACGGGCTGAGCAAGGCCGGTATGCTGATACTGCAAGGGCTGATGCGCCTGCGGCAGGCCTGCCTGAGCACGGCCCTGTTGACTGACGAGGGTGATTTTGGGCAGGAGTCGGCCAAGATGGAGGCCCTGCTTGAAGAGCTGGAAACGGTGATAGGCCGTGGCGAGAAGGCACTGGTGTTTTCATCATTCAAGAGCATGCTGCACCTAGTGGCTGAGCGGCTACAGGCGCAAGGCGTAGGCTACAGTATGCTAACCGGCGATACCAGCAACCGCGAAGCTGTAGTGAATGAGTTTAAGCAAGAGCCAGATAAGCAGGTGTTTTTGATTACGCTCAAGGCCGGTGGTTTTGGCCTGAACCTGACTGAGGCCAGCTATGTGTTTTTGATTGACCCCTGGTGGAACCCCGCCGCTGAAAACCAGGCGATTGACCGTACCCACCGCATTGGGCAAGACAAGCAGGTGTTTGCCTATAAGCTGGTGTGCCGCGACACCATTGAAGAGAAGATTCTGGCCATACAGGAAAGAAAGAAGGCCGTAAGCGACGATGTGATTAATACCGAAGCGGCTTTTATACAACAAATGGACCAGAACGATATTACGGCCTTGTTTGATTAATCATGGAGAATTGAAAGTTGGTAACTATCAATTCTCCATTGTCAATTTTCAATTATTAAGGCAACCACTTAACCTCTTTGAAGTTGGGCTTACGCTTTTCAAGAAAGGCATCTCGGCCTTCTTTGGCCTCGTCAGTCATGTAGGCCAGGCGGGTGGCCTCGCCGGCAAACACCTGCTGGCCCACCATGCCATCGTCAGTGAGGTTAAAGGCAAACTTGATCATTTTAATTGATGTGGGTGATTTGGCCAGTATTTCCTGCGCCCACTGGTAGGCTGTTTCTTCCAGCTCGGCGTGGGGCACTACGGCATTGACCATGCCCATTTCAAAGGCCTCCTGGGCAGAGTAGTTGCGGCCCAGCATAAATATTTCGCGGGCGCGCTTTTGCCCCACCATCTTGGCCAGGTAGGCAGAGCCATAGCCCCCATCAAAGCTGGTAACGTCAGCATCGGTTTGCTTAAAAATAGCGTGTTCTTTGCTGGCCAGGGTCATGTCACACACCACATGCAGGCTGTGGCCGCCGCCTACTGCCCAGCCGGGCACCACGGCAATAACAACCTTGCTCATAAACCTGATGAGGCGCTGCACTTCCAGGATATTGAGGCGGGGCATGCCCTCATCATCAACATAACCCTGGTGGCCACGAATGCGCTGGTCGCCACCACTGCAAAAGGCCCAGCCGCCGTCTTTGGGCGAGGGCCCCTCGCCAGAAAGCAACACCACCCCTATTGAGGTATCTTCGCGGGCATCAACAAAGGCTTCAAACAGCTCGCCCACGGTTTTGGGCCTGAAGGCGTTGCGCACTTCGGGCCGGTTAAAGGCAATACGGGCTACGCCGTTGGCTTTTTTATAAGTAATGTCTTCGTATTCTTTGACGGTGGTCCAGTTAATGGCGCTCATGGGCACGGGTGTTATGTTGAATGGGGTACAAACAAAAAACCCCGATCAATGATGATCGGGGTTTAGCTCCTCAGCC
>CAZXTW010000478.1:0-5440 GCA_964643525.1 uncultured Roseivirgaceae bacterium | reverse complement strand
CGCGGTTGTTCCCTCGGGCTAAGCGTATCCCGCTCTCCGGCAGAGCGTACCATTCCCTCCCGGGGAAGTGCCTGGGCTGTTGGCAGGTACAGTTTTCATTATTGCCAGCGCCTATATATTATAGGTATGGTATATCTTGGTGGCTCATTGAATTATGGTAAATGAGTAACGCAAATACTGATCACCTTTCACAGCCAGTGCCCCTGGCTGTACAATACAGGCCTGAGCGTGAATACCTGGGCCGCAGCTTTGGCCAGCAGCTGGCTTTAAGCCCGGCGCAAGTGGGGTGGCTAAATAAGGTTGAAACCACCCACACCATGTTTACCCAAATAGAAGGCTGCTGTTTGGCTACCATTTGGGTGTATTTACATATAATTGAACGGCTGGATGCTGATTTTACGGAAGCTGGTGCCTCAATGGCCAAGGTGGTTAACAACTTTGTGACCACTTATATAAAGGCCGAAGCCAAAGGCTATGAAGTGCCTGGTGGGTTTGATAGCAATAGTTACAGGATGGCCCATGAGAAAAAGCAGTTTTACAAAAACAGAAGCTACATGGCTGCGGTAACTGAACAGCAGGTTTACCTCACCCTGTTTAAAATAGCCGAGAATGCAGCGCGTGAGGCTTACGGGGTGGCCACCAAAGTAGTGCGTACATTTACCAGTGGCTACTCTGAACCTATCAAGGCCTTGTTTGTAAAAACTTTCGAAGCGCCTGCCACTGCCTTTGCTACGGCGTTTCAAAGTAGTTTGCCTGTGCCAGATCTGGCGACTGAGCAGGCTTTGAATGCGTTTGATAAAACCCGGTGGCGGCCAAAGCTCAAGGCCATACAGGCGGCCTACACGCCTGAAAACCACCAGGCCTATGAAGCTGCCATGGAAGCTTTAGAGCAGGCCAATCTGCACAACCCCCAAATTGAGCACCTGTTTTTTCCGGCTGTTAAATTTATGGCACCGCACCACAGGCCTACGGCCGTAAAACACCACTTGAAATACACCTGGTACAATGCTGTGAACAAACAATATGAGCTGCGCCGCATAGCCACCCTGTTAAAAAAGCTGCTGGGCGGTAAAAAACGGCAGGAGGCCTATGACCAGATTGTGACCAACCTGTTGCAAACCCGCGACATGCCCGCCGCCCTACAGGCCGTTACCGATCTGTACCCCGCCAAAAGCAACCGCAAGTAAGGTTACCCTTGAAAAATATGCATTGGTTGGCCTGAATATGCCCTGGCCACTCATGCACAAAGGCAGCCACCCATCACTAAAAACCCTACAGTTTATTAAGTCTGCAATTGCGAATGATATGCATTTGTATTTTAATTGCAATTACGAATAATATAGTAGTGTACCTATAGTTTTAGAAAGGCCATGAAAAAAACGAAACTGGGTGAGTTTGAAGAGCTGGTGCTGCTTACCGTAGTGGTATTGCAACAGCAGGCATACGGCGTGATGATTAAGCAGGAGCTTGAAAAGCGGCTGAATGAAAAGTTGAGCGTAGGCAGTGTGCAAAGTGCACTAAAGCGGATGGAAGAGAAGCAGTACCTGACCAGCGCTTATGGCGAAGCTACCCAGAAGCGGGGCGGCAAGCGCAAAAAGATATACACCGCCACGCCAGAGGCCCTTCGGGTACTGTCAGAGCTGCGCACCATACGCGATAATTTCTGGGCTACCATACCGCAGGCCATTCGCAATTTGGTTTGGGTATGAGCAACGGGCAAGGCTACCCGCCCCGCTGGCCCCTGCGGCTGATTCGGCTGATGGTGCGGGCCGAGTACCTGGAGGAGATTGAGGGTGATATGGAAGAGGTGTTTTATGACAACCTGACCACCCACACCACTGCCAAAGCCAGGCGACAGTACGCCTGGGACACACTGAAGCTAATTAAACCGAATTTATTGAAGCGTCCCTCGGGCGATGTGACCCTAACCAATTACGGTATGTTTAAGAATAATGTAACCATTGCCTTCAGAATTTTTAAGGCCGATAAGCTGTTTACCGCCATTAACATTGTGGGCATGTCGGCTGCGCTGGCAATTGCCCTGCTGGCCCTGAGCTACGTGCGCTTTGAAATGAGCTATGAAAAAGACAACCCCCAGCACCCCAGGCTGGCGCGCATTACCCTTGATATTTTGAACGGCGAAACGGTGGTAGACCAGGACGCAGGCACCTATGGCCCCAACGGACCTGAGCTGAAAGCGGCCTATGCTGAGGTAACAGATTATGCCCGGGCCTACCCACTGAGCGAGCAGACCATACAGGTGGGCAATGAGTTTGTGCGGCTGAACAGTACCTATGCGGTTGACCCTTCATTTTTTGAGCTGTTCAATTACCCCCTGCTGCAGGGCAACCAACAGGCTATTTTCAAAGCCCCCCATGAGGTGGTGCTGACACAAACGGCAGCCATGACCTTATTCAATACCACCAACGTAGTGGGCAAAACGCTGCGCGTAACTTCTATTGGGCAAGAATACCAGGTGGTGGGCCTGGTGGCCGATAGCCCCGCCAATACCCATTTAAAGTTCAGCATGCTCATTTCATACCCCTCTTTGTATGTGTCATATGGCGAAAAAGAGAATAACTGGAATATGTGCAATGGCTATACGTACCTGCAACTGGCCAGTGCAGACCATTTTGGGGCATTTACTGAGCATCTGGCCGAGTACAGTGCCAAATGTTTGGCTGAAGAAAAGTTGTTTGACGAGCGCATTGTGGCAGAACCTGTTGCCAGCATCCACCTGCACTCTAACAAACCCTATGAGGCTGAAGCAAACGGCAGTGCGCTCACGGTTTACTTTTTGCTGGGGGTAGCCCTGTTGGTTATTGTTATTGCCAATGTAAACTATGTAAACCTGGCCACTGCCAAAACCATGTACCGGGCCAAAGAGGCCGGGGTGCGCAAGGTAGTAGGAGCCTCAAAGGGGCACCTGCGCGGGCAGTTTTTTGTAGAGGCCGGGCTTATGCACCTGCTGGCGGCCCTGGTGGCTGTTTTTGTGATTTTTATTGGGCAAGAGGCCTTTTTAAGCCTGGCAGAGCTGCCCCCTACGGCAGCAGTTTTGACTGATGCCTTCTTTTGGCAGGTGCTGGCCGGGCTGGTGCTGTTCAGTACTTTTGTATCGGGGGCCTTCCCGGCGTTAATGCTTTCAGCCTATGGCCCTCAGGCGGCTCTGCGCCGTGCCTTCAAACATACCAAACGCGGGGTGCTGTGGCGCAGGTCCATGGTGGTGTTTCAGTTTGCCATTACGCTGTTTTTACTGGTGCAAACCATTACAGCCAGCCGGCAGTTGCAATATATGTTAACCAAAGATCTGGGTATGAACACCGCCCAGACGGTGGTGCTGCGTGGGCCCAACCCTAAAAAGCTGCACGAGCATTATACAGCCCTTAAAAACAAATTGCTGGCCTTACCAGATGTGGTAACCATGACCCGAACCAACACATTGCCGGGGCGAGACCGCAATGAAATTAGCAGCGGCACAGGCATTAACCTGGCAGATGCTGAAGTAGAGCGCAATATGACGGTATACGTTTACCTGACTGACCATGACTTTATTCCTACCCTTGAAATGGAGCTGGCGGCTGGTCGCAACTTTTTTAGTGATGCCTCAAATAAGGAGTCGGTGCTTATCAACGAACGGCTGGTAGAGCTGCTGGGCCTGCCCAATGCCAATGCGGCCATTGGCAGGCGGTTGGCCATTTGGGGTGAAACGCCCATCATTGCAGGGGTGGTCAAGAACTTTCATCAAAACAGTGCGGGTACGGCCCATATACCCATGGCGCTCATGCCCAGAGAAGAATCGGCCAGCCTGGTATCTATCAGGTTGGCCCCTGGCGATTTGCGGCAGCAGCTGCGTGCCATCGAGGCCGAGTACACCGCCCTTTACCCTGAAAGCCCGTTTGAGTTCTTTTTTCTGGATGAAACCTTTAACCGCCAGTACCAAAAAGAAATGCAGTTTCAGCGGGTGGCTGGGTTGCTTACCGGGTTTGCCATTTTTATTGCCTGCCTGGGGCTGTTTGGCATGGTGTCATTTACCATTGCCCGCCGCACCAAAGAAATTGGGGTGCGCAAGGTGTTGGGGGCCAGCATACAGCAGTTGGTTGCGCTGCTATCTAAAGAGTTTGTGGTGCTGATCGTGCTGGCCATGGCCGTAGCCATGCCGGTTACCTATTACCTGGTGCAGCAATGGTTGCAGCAATATGTATACAGCATTACGCTTTCTCCCTGGTTGTTTGTACTGCCGGCCCTGGCCGTGTTATTGCTGGCTGGGGTAACTGTGCTGGTTAAAACCTGGCAAATAGCTGTGGCCAACCCAGCCACTGCCCTGCGTGATGAGTAGCTTAAGGCCAATGTGCCCGTTATTTGGGTTGGGGGTACACCAACTGGTGGTTATGCTTTAGCTGGTGGGCAATAATGTGCTGTTGCAAGGAGGCTTGCTGTGTAGGGGTGAGGTCAGTCAGCACATGGCTGGTAAGCGCATGGTAATAATCAATTAAAGAAATGGCGGCTATACGCCTTTTGTACAGCTGGCTAAAGTGCGCTGCAGTAGGTACGGTAAAGTAATTGCCTTTTTCAGGGTTTTGCGGGGTGGTGGCCAGGGTGCCCCCACCAGCCAGTGTATCAATGGCCTGGGCCACCATTGGCATGCTTGGGGCATACAGGTTGGTTACCTGCCAGAATAACGAACGCCCCAAAGTTTCTGGCTGCTGGTGGGTGGCTATAATGGGGCCGGTATCTATAGTACCATCAGTAATGTAGTGTAAAGTGCTGCCAATGGTGCCTGTACCACTAAGCAGCGCATACAGGGTGCCCAGCACACCCCGGTACTGAGGTAACAGGCCAGAGTGCAGGTTCAGCACACCCAGGCGGGGCAGGGCCAGGATTTTTGGCTTAAAAATCTTGCCGAAGCGTATGCTTACAAACAGGTCAGGCGCAAATGCCTGCACGGCTTCTCTAAAGGCTGTGGTATTGAGTTTTTGGCACTCAATCAACTCGGCACTGGTAAACCCTGGCCCAAAAAACTCAAAGCTGGGGGTAATGCCCTGCTCGGCAATAAAGGCCTGTAGCTCACGGTAAAAAAAGGTTTTTTCGTAATGCTGGAGGGTAATGTAGGCGGCAGCCCGCTTGTTGGGGTCGCTAATATCTGCGGTGTAATACACCCTTACTTTATGTTGGGCAAGGGTAGGCTTCAACAAATTGTAGGCAATGTTGGCCTGCAGGTCTTTATTAACAAAAAGAATAATATTCATACGCATACTGTATAGTCAAAAAAAGCCATTGACCGGCATAATTGCAATAGGTGTTATTTGGCTTGCGGCTAAATATTAGTATACATGGTATTGTGGCAGTGAGCAGGGTAGGGGCACCTGTTAAATACCCGTTGTTGAATGCCCGATGGCTGTGTTGACTACCGCAAAAGGTAAGTTATATTACGGTTACAGTG
>CAZXTW010000477.1:3788-5446 GCA_964643525.1 uncultured Roseivirgaceae bacterium | reverse complement strand
CCAGCCGCAACACCATGGACCTGAACGCCATACCCATTTTAAAAGACCAAACACATTTGCCTGTTATTGCTGACCCATCGCACGGTATTGGCATACGCAAATATGTTGAGCCCATTGCCCTGGCATCTGTCATGGCCGGTGCCGACGGTGTGATTTATGAAACACACCCCCGCCCTGAAGAGGCCTTTAGCGATGGCCAGCAAACGCTAGACGACAATGAGTCACGCAATATGGCCGACCGCCTGCGTGCTGCCTATGAGCTGCGCGAGTCGTTTTAGAGCTATACCGGTGAGGTAACTCACCAACCCTATACCTGCCCCTGCTGCCGGTTTGCCCAATGCAAGCCGGCAGTTTTTTTTACCAGATTATACATTGCAACAACAGGCTGGCCCTACCAGCACCCAACCCCTGTTATATTTTTAAGTAATTTATCACTTGCCACATAAGTCCTTAGCCTGTTAGTACTTAACACAACATAACACACACTAAAAAAATTTAACTGCATTAATTAACATACAATCATAGATATATGAAATTATTTACTATTTTTGAATCATAATAAAGAGCTAATTGTAACACGGCTATTTATCATGTTTATACAGTAACCATCACGCAGTCAAAAGCTAGTCAGTCTAACTTAACTGTAGTTACTGTACGTTACTAATACAAACGGTTTCAAGGCATATTCAATTTCTTTATTCATATATTCTGGAGTTTACTCTTCATATCCTTTTTTTATGATTTTCAGGTTGGTAGTTGATGTTTCGAGGAAGGTGCGGCTAATAGCCGCACCTTCCTTTTTTTAGGCCATTCATTCATTTTTCGGCTTTAGGGTGTATCTTGTACACCATTGACAATAAATAAGCAGAAGCTTATTTATGCTTAGTTTTGATTAATGCCCCTAGCCATGGCCAGCACCGCCGCCAAACTCAGAAAAATCAATTACTTTGTACGCCGTGGGGTATGGACGCTCCGGCTTGAAGAACTCTCGGGCCCGCGCCTGCTTCTGGTAAAAATACTCAGGATACTATCACTCACCTTCAGGGGGTATATGGATGACCAGGTGCAAATACGCGCTTCGGCATTAACCTTTTACTCTTTGCTATCTATTGTGCCAGTGGTGGCCATGGCCTTTGGCATTGCCAAAGGCTTTGGGCTTGAAAAGGTACTTGAGCAGCGCCTGCTAGAGCAGTTTGCCGGCCAGGAAGAAATTTTTGAGCGCATATTTGGCTTTGCCCGTACCATGCTTGAATCAACCAAAGGCGGGGTAGTGGCCGGTATAGGCCTGGCTTTTTTGATATACACCATTATGCGCCTCATGAATTATATAGAGGGCTCATTCAACAAAATCTGGTACATTGAGCGTGAGCGCACCTTTGTACGCAAATTCACTGACTACCTGACCATAGTGCTTATAGGCCCCATACTGTTCGTCTCTTCAGGCAGCGCCACCGTATACGTAACCAGCTACTTTGTAAAAGTGGCCGCAGAGGTTGAAATGCTTGAGGCCCTGAGCCCTTACATTGTTTTTTTACTGCGCCTGGTACCCTACCTGCTAATCTCACTGCTGCTCACCATCATTTACATGATTATGCCCAACACCAGGGTCAGGTTTAAATCGGCTTTGGTAGCTGGTATTGTTGCTGGTTCAATCTATG
>CAZXTW010000477.1:0-3765 GCA_964643525.1 uncultured Roseivirgaceae bacterium | reverse complement strand
GGCTCCATTTATGTAATCCTGCAATTGTTGTACATCAGGTTTCAGCTGGGGGTTTCGCGCTACAATGCCATTTACGGTAGTTTTGCAGCCCTGCCCCTGTTTTTAATCTGGCTGCAAACCAGCTGGATCATCATTTTAATCGGGGCTGAAATTGCCTTTAGCATCCAGAATGTGCACCTTTATGAATACCATGAAGAGGCCGGCACACTAAGCATTAATGCCCAGCGCACCCTGTCATTGGTGGTGGCCCATGCCGTGGTAAAACGCTTTGCTGAAGGTGAGCCCGCCCTTGAAACCAAAGAGCTTTCTGTACAACTGGGGCTGCCCATGAGGGTGGTGAGCCGTATTGTGAACCAGTTAATTAAAAGTAAGGTACTTATAGAAGTAAAGGCCGATAACAGCAAGGGCTTTGCCTATATGCCCGCCATTGATACTGATAAGCTCAGCATTTATTATGTATGGGAGCAGCTGGCCCAGAGCGGTGCCAACCAGCTTTCTATGCCCGATAGCGAGGCCCTGACTAAAATCAAAGCTGCCCTTGATGACTTTGATCGTTACGACGCCGTGAGCGACGCCAACCAACTGCTGAAAAACATCTGATTCTAATTAATAATTGATAATGAATAATTAATAATGTGATGTGTTGCCGTTGCTACTGCTTTTTGGCCGAAACATGCTGCCAATACACTTCATAACCCTACAGTATAAAAACCCTCTAGCTTCTTTCATCTAATCTCTAAATTCTTAAATCTTTTTTGTTCCGGATGGAAACGGTTGGACAATGGCCGTGTCTTTGTGTTGAATGCTGAGGGCAGCAGGCCACTTGCCCCAGCCAGACACCCATCATAACATATTAGGAAACTATGAGACACACCTTACTTTTGGTATGGTGCCTGCTATCGTATTGCTGTTTGCAGGCGCAGCAAACCTACACCGTTAACGGCTACATTCGTGACGCCGCCAATGGCGAAGAAATCATTGGGGCCACGGTTTATATCAAAGAGCACGCCAAAGGCACAGCCAGCAACCCATATGGCTTTTACTCATTGACCCTGCCTGCCGGGCAATACACGCTGGTTTACTCATTTGTAGGCTATGAAAACCTGGAACAGGCCATTACGCTAACCGGCAACCAATCAATTAACATCGCGCTAAAAGAAACCACCGTATTGATTGAAGAGGTGGTAGTAACCGCCGAACGCGAAGACCAGCACGTGCAGGCCGTAACCATGAGCAAAATGGAACTGGATATTGACCAGGTGAAGAAGCTACCCGCCCTGTTTGGTGAGGCCGATATTATTAAGAGTGTGCAGATGATGCCCGGCGTGGTATCGGCTGGCGAGGGCACCTCGGGCTACTTTGTAAGAGGCGGCAGTGCCGACCAGAACCTGATTTTAATTGACGAGGCCCCCGTGTATGACCCCAGCCACCTGTTTGGGCTGCTTTCTATCTTTAATGCAGATGTCATTAAAGATGCTGAGCTGTACAAAGGGGGCATACCCGCGCAATACGGCGGCAGGCTTTCGTCATTGTTAGAGGTGCGCACCAAAGACGGCAACAACAAAAAACTGGCTGGTAGCGCTGGTATAGGCACCCTGGCCAGCAGAGTGATGCTGGAAGGGCCGATTAAGAAAGACCACAGCTCGTTTATTGTCTCAGGAAGGCGCTCGTATGCTGACCTGTTTATGAAGCTGGGCGATGAAGAAACCAGCGAAAACAGCGTTTACTTTTATGACCTGAACGCCAAAGTAAACTGGCGCAAAAACAATAAGAACCGCTTTTACCTGGCGGGCTATTTAGGCCGTGACAAGTTCAATTTTGGCGATGATGCCAGCCTTGGCTGGGGCAATGCCACGGCCACCTTCAGGTGGAACCACCTGTTTAACGACCGCCTGTTTTCAAACACCACCCTGATATACAGCAACTTTGATTATAAGCTGGAGGTAACTGATGATGTAGAAGGGCTGATGTGGGACGCCGGCCTGCAGGAAACCTCGTTTAAAGAAGACCTGACCTACTTTATTGCCCCCGGTAATGTACTGAGCTTTGGCTACCACGTAACGTGGCGGCGCTTTCAGCCGGGCAGCATTAACCCCACCGGCGAGCAGTCAATCTTTAAGCCTACCCAGCTGGAACGCATGTTTGCCCTTGACCACGCCTTTTATGTTGGCCATGAGCAGCAGCTGGGCCAGTTTACTCTGCAATACGGCCTGCGCTACGCCCTGTTTCAAAATGTGGGCAAAAGCACCATTTACGAATACCTTGAACCCAACGATAATATAAACAATACCCGTGTACGTACTATTTTTTATGATGACTTTGAAACCATCAAAACCTTTCACAACCTTGAACCCCGCTTTAGCGCACGGTACCTGGTAAATGACAACACTTCACTTAAACTGAGCTACAACCGCATGGTGCAAAACGTGCACCTGCTGAGCAATGCCACCGTGCCCCTGCCTTTCAACACATGGCACCCCAGCTCGCCTTACCTTGAACCGCAACGCGCCCACCAGGTGGCTGCTGGCTACTTTACCAACCTGAATGACAATACCTATGAGCTTAGCGCAGAGGTATTTTATAAGGATATGGATCATGTGACTGACTTTGCCGACAATGCCGATGTGTTTTTTAATGAAGACATTGCCACCGAGTTCAGGCCGGGTACGGCTGAGGCCTATGGCCTTGAGCTGCTGGCCAGCAAAAAGAAAGGCCCCCTTCAGGGCTTTGCAGCCTACACCCTGTCAAAGGTAACGCGCACGGTACCGGGCGCAAACAATGGGGTAGCCTATGCGGCCAATTATGACCGCCGCCACAACATGAGCCTGAGCGGCACCTACACCCTGAACGATAAATGGACCTTTGGCGCTAACTGGATTTTTAACAGTGGCAGGCCCATTACCCTGCCTGCAGGCCGTTTTGAGTTTGAAAACTACAATGCTGATTTCTATACCACCCGCAATGGCCACCGCCTGCCCCATGTGCACCGGCTGGACCTCTCGGCCAACCTGTCGCCCAGAAAAAATGCCAACCGCAAGCACCAGGTAAACTGGGTATTTTCAATATACAATGCCTACAACCGCAAAAACCCCTTTACCATTTACAGCCGCAAAAAACGTGATGAGAATGACGAGGTTGTGGGTGATGGCTCTGAAAAAGAGCTGCGCCTGGTATACCTCTTTCCTATTATGCCATCAGTAACCTACCAAATCCGTTTTTAACCCACACCCTTACCCTAACCATGAAAAAGATATTAATAGTGCTGGCGCTGGCCTTGCTGTGTGCCTGTGAAGAAACCATTGTGCTTGACCTGAATGAAAACGACAGTGCCGTGGTCATAGAAGCCTTACTTACCAACCAAATGGATCACCATTATGTAAAAGTGGGGCGCACGGGCGGCTTTTATGATGTAGGGCGTACCCCACGCATTACCGATGCGGTAGTTACTGTTACTGACGAGCTGGGCAATAGCTTTGATTTTGAGCACCAGCCAGACAGTGCCGGCTATTATTTTGCCGTAAACCCCTTTGCCGGGCGGGTAGGCGGTACTTCTACCTTAACCGTACAGGCACAGGGCCAAACCTATACTGCCACCGAAACCCTGCTGCGTGTAACCACCATTGACAGTTTAACGGTTGAATACAGTGAAGACGGCTTTGTTGATGACGATGGCACCGAACGCTTTTATGACGTGCTGATTTACACGACAGAGCCACAGGATACAGAAGATTATTACCTGTTTAAGTTTTTCCGTAATGGAGCCGT
>CAZXTW010000476.1:0-5455 GCA_964643525.1 uncultured Roseivirgaceae bacterium | reverse complement strand
TCGGCCTGGCCGAAACCCACCAGACGCTGGTGAAGAACAACCTGCGCAGCCGCATTACCGTGCAAACCGACGGGCAAATGCGTACCGGGCGCGACCTGGCCATTGCCACCCTGCTGGGGGCCGAAGAGTGGGGCGTAAGCACCGCCGCCCTGGTGGTAGAAGGTTGCATTATGATGCGCAAGTGCCACCTGAACACCTGCCCTGTGGGCATTGCCACACAAAATAAGGCCCTGCGCAAGCAGTTTAAGGGTGACCCGCAGCATGTGGTGAACTTCTTTAAGTTTTTGGCAGAAGACCTGCGCGAGATTATGGCCGAGCTGGGCTTCCGCACGGTAGATGAGATGGTGGGCAAGGCCGATATTTTGAAGATGCGCGAGAATATACAGCACCGCAAGATTAAGAAGCTTGACCTGGCGCCTATTTTGTACCGCGAAAAGGTGCCCGACCATTACGGCATTTACAAGCAGATGGAGCAGGACCACGGCATTGAAAGTGTGCTTGACCGGCAGCTGATTAAAACGGCTGAGCCTGCTTTGAATGATGGCACTGAGGTGCAGGGTACTTTTACTATTGTGAATACTGACCGGTCAGTGGGTACTATGCTGTCAAATAAGGTATCAGCAAATTTTAAGGCACAGGGGCTGCCGCCAGGCACTATATCATTCAGGTTTAAAGGCTCTGCCGGGCAAAGCTTTGGGGCGTTTGGCGCACCCGGCCTGCACTTTTTGTTAGAGGGAGAAGCCAACGATTATTTTGGCAAGGGCCTTTCTGGCGCACGCCTGGTGGTGCACCCTGACGGGGCAGCCACTTATGTGCCTGACGAGAATATGATTGTGGGCAACGTGGCCTTTTATGGGGCCACCAGTGGCGACGCCTTTATTAACGGGCTGGCCGGCGAGCGCTTTTGTGTGCGCAACTCGGGCGCTGAGGTGGTGGTAGAAGGCATTGGCGACCATGGCTGTGAGTATATGACGGGCGGCCGCGCCGTGGTTTTAGGCAATACCGGCCGTAATTTTGCTGCCGGTATGAGCGGCGGCATAGCCTACATTTATGATGCCGAGGGGCACTTTCCGCAGATGGTGAATTATGAAATGGTAGCGCTGGAGCCACTTGAAGAAGGTGATGTGCAGTACCTGAAGCAGCAGGTTACCACCCACCACGAGCTGACCGGCAGCGCCAAAGCCGCTGCAATTCTGGGCGAGTGGGCCCTGGCCATTGACCGCTTTGTGAAGGTGATGCCCCGCGATTATAAAGCCGCCCTGGCCCGCCAGCAGGCTAATTTAATGATGCAGTAAAACCATTACTCACTTCATTGAAGATTATAAAACGAGATAACATCCCCCTTCAATCCCCCTTCAAAGGGGGAGGATTACTGTCAAATTCCCCCTATTGAAGGGGGGCAAAGCTATTAAGCTAAGCAAAATACTCCCCTCATTTTCAAGGAGGGGAATCTTGTAACCATATAAATAAAGAAGGTATTACCACGATAATTACAGACAGACATGGGTAAACCAACCGGATTTTTAGAGTTTGAGAGGAACGTAGCCGGCGACCGCCAGGCTGCGCAGCGCATCAATGACTGGAACGAGTTCCATACTGATATGGCCGAGGCCGACCTGAGCGTACAGGGTGCCCGGTGTATGGACTGTGGCGTGCCTTTTTGCCATAATGGTACCACCCTGGCTGGCGCCACTACCGGCTGCCCTATTAATAACCTGATTCCTGACTGGAATGATATGGTGTATAGCGGGCACTGGCGTGAAGCGTTAGAGCTGCTGCATAAAACCAATAATTTCCCTGAGTTTACCGGGCGGGTATGCCCGGCACCCTGCGAGGGTTCGTGCGTGCTTGGCATTAACGAGCCGCCAGTAACCATTAAGAATATTGAATACAGCATAATAGAAAAGGGCTTTGAAATGGGCTGGGTTACGGCCGAGCCGCCCGAGCGGCGCACCGGCAAGTCAGTAGCCATAGTGGGCAGTGGCCCGGCAGGGCTGGCCTGTGCAGCCCAGCTGAACAAAGCCGGCCATTATGTTACGGTGTTTGAGCGTGATGACCGCATTGGCGGCCTGCTGATGTATGGCATACCCAATATGAAGCTTGATAAGGCCAAGGTGGTAGAGCGCCGGGTGCGCCTGCTTGAGCAGGAAGGCATTCGCTTCAGGCCCAATACCAATATAGGGGTGAACTACCCTGTGCAGCGCCTTATTGATGATTATGATGCAGTGGTGCTGTGTTGTGGCAGCACCCAACCCCGCGACCTGAGTATTGAAGGGCGCGAGCTGAACGGCATACATTATGCCATGGATTTTTTGAAGGCCAATACCCAAAGCCTGCTTGACAGCAACCTGGGTAATGGCCAGTATATTAGTGCCAAGGGCAAAGATGTGGTAGTAATTGGTGGGGGCGATACGGGCACTGACTGTGTGGGCACCTCACTGCGGCATGGCTGCAACAGCCTGATGCAGTTAGAGATTATGGCCAAGCCCCCGGAGGCACGCCCGGCAGATAACCCCTGGCCTGAGTGGCCCCGCATTTTCAGGGTTGATTATGGGCAGCAGGAGGCCGCCGCTGTGTTTGGTAAAGACCCACGCGAGTTTTGCGTGCTGACCAAAAAGTTTGTGGGCGATGGCCGGGGCAACCTGAAGGCCCTGCTGGTGGCAGAGGCTGCCTGGCAAAAAGATGACAACGGCCGTTATGGCCTGAAAGAGGTGCCCGGCACTGAGCGTGTGGTAAAGGCCGATATGGTGCTGCTGGCCATGGGCTATGTTGGCCCTGAGCAGCCCCTGTTGCAGCAGCTGGGCGTGGCCCTGCAGCACAACCCCAACCGTACCTGGCAGGTACAGGCAGCATATGACCGGTTCGCTACCAGTGTAGAGGGGGTGTTTGCTGCGGGTGACATCCGCCGGGGGCAGTCACTGGTGGTATGGGCTATTAATGAGGGCCGCGCTGCCGCCCGCGAAACTGACCGTTACCTGATGGGCCACTCGGCATTGCCATAAGCCTTAGGTATTAAATAAAAAACACCCCCAACGCTTACCAGTGGCGTTGGGGGTGTTGTGTTTACAGGCCTACCTGTTCTGCCGCTTTGATGTTGTTTTTGGGTTGCCTGTCAACCAACAGCAGGTTGGGGTCAAGGCCAGCGTGGGTGGGTGGCTCTGGCAGTACTAAGCGCAGCTCGGTCTGGCTTTCGGTCAGGTGCATCCGTTGCTGCCAAACGGGGGCATCTTCTTCGGGGTCGCCGCTGTAAATGGCCACGTCTATCCAGTCATTTAATGGCACCGCTGTTTCATTGCCCAGGCTATCGGCCTCAAACTTCTGGCTGTTCAGCTCCAGATTTACCTCATACTGGCCATTGTCAAGCTGGCGGTAGGCTACGTTTTCTACCTTGTTTTCAAACAGCACAATCTTTTCAAACATATCATGCACCATACCATGCAGGCTGTCGGGCACATGCTGCTTCAGTATGCCATAAAACTGTAGCACATTGGGGTAGGGGTCGGCCGTGTAGGCCAGGCTATCTAAAAACGCACTCAGCGCATTGTTAATGGCCTGCTCGCCGGCATATTCGCGCAGGGCATACATCACGCAGCTGCCTTTGCTGTAATGTATATAGCCTTGGTTTTGGTTGTACAGCAGGGGGTTTTCGCCGTTGCTTTCGCCGCCGCGGCCCTCCAGGTATTTGTCCATTTCATGGCGCATAAAGCGTTTCATCTTGTCGCGGCCATACTCCTGCTCCATCACCATTAGTGCACTGTATTGGGCCAGCGTTTCGCTTAGCACGGTGGCCCCTTGCGTGGCTGAGCCTACCAGCTGGTGGGCCCACCATTGGTGGCCCATTTCGTGCGCTACTACATAATACACCATGTCAATGCTCTGCTCACTTTCAAGGTCGGCTACAAAGCCTATGCCTTCAGAGTAGGGCATGGTACCTGGAAAGGCCTGCGCAAACTCAGCATACCTGGGAAACTCCACAATACGGGCATAGTCATACTGGTATGGGCTAAAGTTGGTGCCGTAGTAAGCTATGCAGTTTTTCATTGAGGCCATCATGCGGTCTACATTATAACTGTGCTGTGGGTGGTAATACACCTCAAAGTCAACACCGTTGGCCTGCTGGCGCAGTACCTGGTACCTGGCAGAAAGGAACGAGTAAAAGTTTAAAATGGGCTGCTCCATGGTGTAGCGGTAATAGTTTCTGTTGCCCTCCTGCCATTGCCTGGCCAGCTTGCCCGGGGCCACAGCTATTTGATCGGCCGCGGTGCTTACCGTAATATCAGTGGTTACATAATCAGCATCAGTATCAATATAAATGCTTTTTGAGGCTTCATGGTCGTCAGGCTTGGCCAGCCGGTCTTTAGCGGGCAGGCCAAAGCGCTGGCGGTAGCGTTTAGAGCTAAGCTCGCGGCTTTTGTCATAACCCAGGCGGGGCACAATGCTCAGGTTGTTAAAAAACGTACCGTTGTAGCTCAGGCTGTTAAATGATAAGCCCTCAAAATATTCAGTGTCAGGGTTATCTTCAAAGCCTTCAAGCTTAAAGGTGGCGGCAAAGTCCATTTGCAGGCTGTCACCAGGTTGCATGGGCTGGGGCAGTTTGTACATGGCATAGCGGTGGCTGGGGTCATAAAATACCTGCTGTGCACCACCGGCTTTTAGCTGGTGCAGTTCCATATGGTTGTGCAGCAATATGTGCAGGGTATCAATGGGCTGGCCGCTGCGGTTGTGCAGGGCAAAGGTGCCCTGGGCTTCAACATACTTTTTGTAAGGGAATATATTTACCTGCATGGTGGCCCGGTTTATTTTAGGGTGCGGGCGGTTGGCATACTGGCTGTACAGTTGCTCGTACTCGGCCTGTAATGCCCGTACCTGTTTGGGGCTGTACCACTGATTAATAACGTTGGTATTATAGTATATAAAGCTGCCTGTTGCTACCAATGCCACCATGGCTATGGCAGCCACCAGCCTTTTGGGGCCGGTAAAGCGGTTGCGTGCTTCGGCCAGGCGCTGCCCAAAGCGGCTGCCCCTGCCACGTGCCCACAGCAGTGCACCACCCAGGGCCAGTAGCACACACCAGCAGGCCCAGTATAGTCTGTTCCACCACAGCACCTCTGTGTAATGGCCGTAGCCGTTCATTTCAGAGTAGGTGTAGCTGTTCAGGCCACCAAAGCGCAACAGGTTGTGGCCCAGGCCCAGGCGGTCCATCACGCCGTTAATCAGGGCGTAAACCATCACGATTACCACATAGCTTATGTATTTCTGGTTGAGTACTGTATGTATGAATAGGGCCAGAATGGCCAACATGGCATACCAGCTAAGTTTAATAACCAGTAAGTCAGTCATAAAAAGGGGCAGGTCTACCGGGTTGCCGCTAAGCAGCAGCAGGGTGCAGGCTACCACCATAACAATAGCCAGTAGCAGGCCCACAGCACCTGTTAGGGCGGCACTTTTGCTGATA
>CAZXTW010000475.1:1925-5468 GCA_964643525.1 uncultured Roseivirgaceae bacterium | reverse complement strand
AGTTTTACCGGTTTAGAAAGCGCATACACGGCCCGGTAACCATTGGCATTGTAGGCCTGTATACCTTTGGGTTTGCCCTGCTGCTGCCAGAGTTTAGCCGCTACCTCAGTACGGGCTTTATGGTATACATCGTGGCCTCATACATTGTGGGGGCCATATTTTTGGTATGGCAAATAAAAAAAGGCATACGCCGCGAAATGAACGACCTGGCCGCCATTACCGAGCTGCAAAACAGCCTGCTGGCCTGAGTACCTGCCGCCCGCAGTGAAAGTTTGCCGTAGCCGGAACAATAGGTAGGTACATACAGTTGTGGGTGTATCAGGATCATATAAAGGTACAATGCAAGAAACATTAACAACTCAATTTGAACTAAGCACTCAAAAAACGTTTAAGAATGCTGTGGTGGCTACCGTAAACGGGCAACCCCATACGGCCGTAGTAGCCGCCACGGGCAGCTACATTACCATTAATGAGTTTAAAGAGATATTCAATTTTATTGGTGAGCTGGCCCAACGGCTGAAACTAACCAAACTGGTGTTTGACAAGCGCCAGCTAAAAGTATTTCATCAACCCTCAATGGAGTGGTATTTTATAGAGTGGAAAGAGCAGATGTTTGACATAGGCCTGCGCACCCACCGCAAAATACTGCCTACTGATAAGGTGTTTCAGCAAAGTGTAAAAATAGGCCGGCAATCCATTGCCGAAAAGCACCCCAACGGCAAGTACAAACAAATGGATATTGCCTATGCCGGCAGTTTAGATGAAGCCATAGCCCAATAACCCCACATACTATGGCACAACATGAACAAGAGTTAGGCACTTTGTTTGACCGCCTGGCCACGCTGCAAAAGCAAAAAGTAGCCGCCATGAAGCAGCTGCATGCTGACTTGTTGCAGCAGGTAGAAGCAGGCTTTGACGGGCTGCTGGCCTTAGAGCAAGGCTACCAGCAGCAGCTGGCAGAGGCCCGAACGGCCATACAGCATAAGCTGGATGCCCTGCGCGAAACCATTAGTTATACTGAAGAGATGAGCGCCGCACAGCACAATATGCTGGCCGATGCCATGGCCTATACTGAAAAGCTGGAACAACAAATGGCAGCCCTTAAAGCCGCAGAAGGCAGCAATATTAGCAAATAATGAAACTGGCCTAGCCAGCAGGGGCTGCCTGCAGCAAATTAATGGTAACGGTGGTGCCTTGCCCAAACACACTGTGCGCGGCAATGCTGCCCCCGTTGCGCTCAACAATGCGCTTCACAATGTACAGGCCCAGGCCAGAGCCCTTTGACTGCTCTGAGCCCCGGTAAAACATATCAAATATTTTTTGCTGCGCTTCTTCAGGTATACCCTCGCCATTGTCTTGCACAATTAACCGGCAGTTGGTTTTGGTGGTATGGATGTTTACCTGTATGGTGTTGGGCTGGTTGGGCTTACGAAATACAATGGCATTGCTCAAAACATTATAGCACAGGGTATGCAGCCTGAAGGGGTCAGTACTAAAAGTATCAAGGCCTGTAGCCAATACTGACAGTTTGGTGTGCTGGTGCCCGTCAAGCGCGTAAAGCTCATTATATGTTGCCTTTAACAGCTCTGCCACATCTACATCTGTTTGCTTTTCAGGCTCTTTCAGTTCTTTGGCCACCAGCACCATGGTGCTGATGTACCGCTTTAAGGCGGCAATATTGCGTTCAATATGGCCAATATAGGGTTGCAGCTTAGGGTCAGAAAACTCAAGGCGCAGCAGGTTGGTAATGCCCTCAATGGCGGTTATGGGCGAGCGCAGGTCGTGGTTGGTGCGGTACACAATTTGATCCAGCTCAAGGTTAATTCGCTCTAAATCGTCAAGCGTGCTAACCAGCTCGTTGTTATTCTGTTCAAGGGCTTCAATGGCGGCGGTCAATTCTTCTCGTTGGGCCATCATTTCTTCATGAAGTTCGGCCACTTGCTCATGCTGGTTACCTGCTTGCTGCATACACAATATCGTTTTCAATAGGTATAGTACTTGCAATAATATATCATTTTAAGCCAAAAGCAGGGGGGCAGGCCGTAGTATTTGGTGGGGCAACAGGGTGGCCGTTGTTAAAATGTAACGTATATTCAAGCCCGGTAAAACCATTAGCTCATGAAACCATACCTTGTATTGATAGTACTGCTGGCAGCCCCACTGGCTGCATTTGCCCAGCACCCCCACAATAGCAAACACCAACATGGCGATGCCAATGCATATATGCATCAAAGCAGCATTGACGAGCTGATTGCCCGCTTTGACAGCCCCGACCGGGCCGCCTGGCAAAAGCCCGAAGCGGTGATAGCCCTGATGGGTAACCTGGCAGGTAAAACCGTGGTAGATATTGGGGCCGGTTCTGGCTATTTTGCCTTCAGGCTGGCCAAAACGCCTGCCCGCGTGGTGGCGGCCGATGTTGACGAGGGCTTTCTGGCCCACTTACAGGCACAACAGGCCGCACTAAAGTTGCCCGCCGAGCGGTTTGAGGTGCGTAAAATACCCTACGAAAGCCCAGGCCTGGCCCAGGGTGAAGCCGATGTTGTGTTGTTGGTCAATACCTACCACCACATACACAACAGGGTGGCCTATTTTAAACAGGTGCTGGCCGGTTTGAAGGGCGGTGGCCGCCTGATGATTGTAGATTACAGGAAGGAAGAAACCCCGCAGGGGCCCACTATGAAGCACCGCATAAGCCAGCAAAAAGTAATAGACGAGTTGAAGCAGGCAGGCTTTAACAGCTTTGAAGCCAACACCACGCTGCTACCCAACCAGTACATTATTTTTGCCGGGCAGCAGTAGGCTGCGCTGGCTCTGCAATGTTTTGTGGCAGCGTAAAATACATGGTGGTGCCTTGCCCTTTGCCTGCTGACTGGGCCCAGATGCGCCCATGGTGTACCTCTACAATGCGCTTAACCAGGGCCAGGCCAATGCCGGTGCCGTCAGTTTCAGGGTGCAGGCGCTCAAAAAGGTTAAATATCTTTTCTTTATAATCGCCATCAATGCCAATACCATTGTCACGCACGAACAGCACTGGCTGCTCATTTTGTGGGTGCTCGCAACCAATTTCAATGGTGGGGTTGGGCTGCTGGCCTTTGAACTTAACAGAGTTTTCAATGAGGTTTTGGTACACCTCCTTAATCCGTACCCTATCGCCCACCAGGGTAGGCAGGGTGTGCACCTGCACGGCCACACCGTTGCTTTGTAAGTTGCTGTTCAGTGCATCAATCACCTCGCCCACCAGGGCATTCAGTTCAATGGTTTCTTTTTTGTAAATAACCCGGCCAATGCGCGATAGCTCAAGCAGCTCGCTAAGCAGCTGCTCCATAGTGGTGGCGGCGTTTTCGATATAAGCCATGTCGCGGGCAATGCGCTCGGTGTTGTTTTTGGCAATGTCTTTTTTCAGGAAGCCCAGGTGGCCTACAATAGTTACCAGGGGGCTTTTTAAATCGTGCGAAACGGTATAAGTAAACCGCTCAAGCTCAGCATTTTTCTTTTCAAGCTCCTGGTTTTGCTTTTCAAGCTGTTGCAGCAGCACTTCACGCT
>CAZXTW010000475.1:0-1903 GCA_964643525.1 uncultured Roseivirgaceae bacterium | reverse complement strand
TGGCTTTTTCTTTAACGGCCTCAATTTGCTCTTTGACCTTAATTTCACGCTCAAGCATAATGTTGCGCTGCCTGATGCGGTTGGTGCGCCAGTACACCACTGAGCCCATAAAGCTAAATGCGGCCAGCACAGCAAAGGTGGTAAACCACCACGACTGCCACCATGGCTGGCTAATGGTAATGGTCAGCTGGCGGCCGGGGGCATCCCAGGTGCCATTAAAGCTGCCAGCACGGGCATAAAAAGTATACTTACCGGGCTTGAGGTTGGTGTAATTCACAAAACGCCGGTTGCCGGCCACCTTCCAGTCGCTTTCAAGTGGCTGAAGGTAATAGGCATACTGTTGCTGCGTGGTAGAGGTAAAGCCTATGCCGGTAAGCTCAAAACCAATATTGTTTTGGGTGTGGTTCAGGTTGAGGGCCTTCAGGTTAAGAATGCTTTCTGTCAGGGCTACAGGCGGGGCAGGGTTGCCCAATACCTTGAGGTTGTTAATGTATAACTGGGTAATTTGTGTATTGGGGGGTGTGGTGGCCTGCCCAATGCGGCTGGGTTTAAAAAAGTTGAGCCCGTTAATGCCGCCAAAGTACATCACGCCCCCGGGCGATTGAAAATAGCTGTTGGTGTTAAACTCATTGTCTTGCAGGCCATCATTCACATCGTAATTTTTAAACTGGCCGGTGGCCACATCTAAATTGCTAATGCCCCGGTTGGTGCTCATCCAAAGCTGGCCCTGGGCATCTTGCAGCAGGCCATACACCACATTATTGGCCAGGCCCTGGGCAGTGGTGTAACGCTTAAACCCCTTTTTGGGCCCCAGCCACTGGTTAATGCCGCCCCCCCAGGTGGTGGCCCAAATGGTGCTGTCGCGGGCAAGAAACAGGCTTTTTACATCATTATTGCTTAATGAACTGGGGTTGGCGGGGTCATTAACCAAATAAGTAACCGTATTAGTGGCCAGGTTAAGGCAGTTAATGCCGTTTTCGGTGGCCAGCCACAGCTGCTGATCCAGCACCAGCACATCGCGCACATGGGGGTCGTTCAGCCCAGGTTGCTGCCCATCAGTAACCGTAATGTACTGGCTTTGCTCGGTATCATCATCATACAAAATAAGGCCCTGCTGGGTGGCAATGGCCAGCAGGCCGCTGCGCACCTCTTGTACCTTGTTAATTTCAGACCAGCCCGAACGGCGGTTGGGCCAATAGTAGTTTCTGAAATTATCAGTGGCCGGCAGGTATTTATTTAAACCCACCTTGGTGCCTACCCACAGCTGGTTGCGGCTGTCGCGCAGCAGGCAGCTCACCCACGAAAAGCTAAGGCTGCCGGCAAAGGCAGGGTCGTACGTGTAATGCTTTACTGTATTCTTGGTGGCATCGTAATAGTCAAGCCCCTCAAGGGTACCTACCCACAGTTGCTGGTCATTTTCAGTATAAATCGCACTTAAAAAACGCGAGTTAAGTTGGGCGGTGCCACTGCTGTTGGTGCCCAGGTAGCCAAACCGCCGGCTGGTGAGGTTGTAGGTGTTAAGGCCCTTAGATACGGTGCCCACCCAAAGCAGGCTGTCTTTAGTAATGAGGGCACTGCGGGCCATTTTGCCCGAGAGGCTGTACCTGTCATTATTACTGGGCAGCAGGTGGGTGTAGGTGCCGGTTGTTGTGTTGAGTACAAAAACCCCGTCACACATTACCCACAGGTGGCCCTGCCCATCATCAACCACATTAAAAATAAAGTTAACCATGCGGGCATCAACCGTAGGGTCATTGCTGGTAAACGTGGTCACGGCCAGGCTATCGTTCGGGGCATAATGCCGCACCAGCCCCTTGCCCGTGCCCACCCATATGTTGGTGTGCCCGTCTTGGTACAGGCTAATAATATTGTGTGTGCTAAACTGCCGCTCAAAAGGGCTGCC
>CAZXTW010000474.1:0-5471 GCA_964643525.1 uncultured Roseivirgaceae bacterium | reverse complement strand
AGTACCTTCATGATAATGGCAGGGTTTGCCACCCTACAGAGGCATGAATACTGGCCAACCGCATAACCGTACTATTAACAGGTACAAAACCATGAGTGAACCAAAAATTCAACAATTGCTGCTGTCAAAAAAGTACAGAGTACCACAACAAACGGTATTCTGGCTGGTCATTCTGGGCTTTTACACCTTGTATTTTGGGGGGCAAAGCGGCAAATACCGCGAAATACTTTTTTACGTAAGCCTGTTAATGCCCATTACCATGGCAACCACGTGGTTGTTGAACTACTACCTCATGCCACGCTTCTTATTCAAAAAACGGTATAGCCGCTTCTGGCTGTTTTTAGTGTACACCATAATAGGGTCTGTTTACTTCGAGATGGTCACCATCCTGCTGGCATTTATATTTTTGGGCAACTACCAGGCCAGCTACCTCAATCAGGCCAACTTCAACATCATGTACCTGGTGGCGGCCAATTATGCAGTGGTTTTCTTGTTTACAGCCATTAAACTATTTAAACGCTGGTACTTTACACAGCAGGAAAAACAACTGCTTGAGCAAAACAAACTACAAACCGAGCTGAAGTTAAAAGAAGCCGAGCTGAAACTGCTAAGGGCACAGTTAAACCCGCACTTTCTGTTCAATACCTTGAACAACCTTTATGGCCTGGCCCTTGAAAAATCAGAGTTTACCCCTGGCGCCATTTTGAGGCTGTCAGAGCTGCTTGACTATATGTTGTACAAATGCGATAAGCCCGAGGTAAACCTGAGTGACGAGTGGCAGCTCATTACACATTACATTGAGCTTGAAAAACTCAGGCACCGGCAGGTAAGCTTAAACGTGCATAGCAAGGGACCATTGGCCAAGGTAACTGTAGCCCCGCTGCTGTTACTGCCTCTGGTAGAAAACGCCTTTAAACATGGCCACTTTAATGGGCAGGGCCAGGCATTTGTAAATATTGAACTGGCAGTAGAAAATAACCAAATCACCTTTAAAGTGGTCAACAGCATTGACCCTGCCAACCAAAGCCAGGCTAAAACGGGCTATGGCATTGGCCTGAAAAACATCAGAAAACGAGTAGACCTGCTTTACCCCAACAGCGGTGCATTAGCCACCACAGCTACCAGCCAGCACTTTACAGCACAATTGACTTTAAGCAACAAGGTACATGAAAACAAGAGTACTAATAATTGATGATGAACCCATTGCCGTAAGGGTAATTGAAAACTACCTGCAGCACCTTGAGGCCATTGAACTGGTAGGTAAATACCACAGTGCAGTAGAGGCTTATGCAATATTGCAGCAAAAAAAAGTTGATCTCCTGTTTCTTGACATCAACATGCCCCAACTTAATGGCCTTGACTTTTTAAAATCGCTGGCCCACCCACCCAAGGCCATTTTAACCACGGCCTACCGTGAGTACGCCCTTGAGGGCTTTGAGTTAAACGTAGTTGATTATTTAATGAAGCCTATCCCGTTTGACAGGTTCATGAAAGCCATCAATAAATACTATGAACTAAGCCGGCCGGCAATACAGGTGTTAGGGGGCGAGGCAGGGGCTGCACAGCCCGCATTTCAAGAACAGCCCCATATATACATCAAGGCTGACCGTAAAACATTAAAAATATATTTGGCAGATATTTTATACATTGAAGGCCTGAAAGACTACGTAAAGGTGCATACCACCAGCAAAGTGGTCATTAGCCGCCAAACCATGACCCAGCTTGAAGAGGCCCTGCACCAAAACCATTTTTTAAGAATTCACCGCTCGTACATAGTTTCTGTACAACACATACAGGCCATCACGGCAGAAAGTATAGAGGTAGCCGGCATTGAGCTAACCATTGGCCGCAGTTACAGGCAGGCTGTTTTTAGCGCATTGGGCTTTAAGGGAGGCTCAGCGTGAGGCTATGTTCTTATCAAAGTAACGGCACAGGTGTGTAATGGCGCAATCTTCGCATTTGGGGCTGCGGGCTACGCATACATAGCGGCCATGCAAAATTAGCCAATGGTGCGCCTTGGGTATATGTGCCTCGGCAATATGCTTAACCAGCTGCTTTTCAACCTCAAGGGGGGTTTTTGAGTTTTGATTGACCAGGCCCAACCGTTTTGATACCCTAAACACATGCGTATCAACAGCCATTGAGGGCTGGTTAAAAATTACTGAGGTAATTACGTTGGCTGTTTTTCTGCCTACACCGGGCAGCTTCACCAGGTCTTCTCTGCTGGCAGGCACCTCATTGCCAAACTCTTCAACCAGCATTTTAGCCATGCCAATTAAGTGTTTGGTTTTATTATTAGGGTAAGAAATACTTTTGATGTAGGGAAACAACTCATCAAAAGAAGCAGTGGCAAGGTGCGGGGCATCTGGGTACGCCTCAAACAAAGCAGGCGTAACCATATTCACCCGTTTATCAGTGCACTGCGTACTTAATGCAACTGCAACCAGCAACTCATATGGGTTGTTGTAATGCAGTTCTGTTTCTGCTTCTGGGTAATGCTCAGTAAAATGAGCAATCAGGGCTTCGTAACGCTCTTTTCTAGTCATTGCACACTGTGATTTTTTACTTCACAGTGTGCAAGTTAAATGAAATAGAATAATCTAAAACATTCTGTACTGACCGATCTGACGGTGCGTAACTAACCTTATTAAGGTCTTCCTGCACATCTTTGGCTTCTCGGTAAAAGTTGAGTAGCTCTTGGTTACAAAGCAAGGTGTTTTGTATTTGCTGTTGTTCTGATTCATCAACCTCATTGTAGAGGTAGCGAATCACATCATCCTGGGTAAAAGTTTTCGTCATAAGCTATATTATATTGCTTCATTTTTTTCCTGAGGTTAATCAGTGCATAGCGCATTCTACCCAGTGCAGTATTCACACTTACATCGGTGTGCTCTGCAATTTCTTTAAAGCTCATACCCATAAACTGTCTCATTATCAGTACTTGCTTCTGTTTTTCAGGTAGTTCCTGAATCATGCTCCTCAGCTTGCTGTGGAGCTCTTTCTTAATTTGTGCACTTTCTTGCGGCGCTTCAGCAAAAGCCAGTGTATTAAAAACCGGGTTGCCATCCTCCATCACAATTGTCGGAAAACGCTTCTCCTTCCGGTACCGGTCTATGGCCAGGTTGTGCGCAATGCGCAACATCCAGGGCAAAAACTTTCCCTTTTCATCGTAGCGACCACTCTTTAACGTATTAACAACCTTAATTAGTGTCTCCTGGAAAAGATCTTCCGCAATAAATTTGTCTTTAACAATAAGGTAGATAGTCGTAAAACACTTTGACTTGTGCTTTTCAATCAACTGCTTAAACGCTTCTTCGTTTCCATTGATGTACAGCGATACCAACTCGCTGTCACTTAATTCATACTTATTCATTAGGATACCTGTTTAGTGAAAACGTAGAGGTTTATAGCATATTGTAGTGTTTACGTGTTTAAGAATAGAATTAAATAAAGAAAAGTTAGTCAAATATAAAGGCAGGGGTTCAATAATGCAAGCCTGCCCTTAGTGAATTTACCACTAAATATATAAAAATTATCTCCCTTCAAAAACCTTAAAATCTTTTTCATAATCAATACAATATATCTAATTCAACATCGTTTAGGCCCTCTTGCCCTGGTTCAAAACTAAGCAGGCAGCCCTGTGGCAGCCATGCCTGGCGTATGGTTAAACCCGGCATTAGGTGTATCTTTGCCCGCCTATGAAAGTGCAAACCATCGCAGAAATGGTGCCACAAAATAATTTTGAGCTGCTTAACCCAAAAGAGTTCATCATTATCAAAGGGGCCAGGGTCAATAACCTTAAAAACCTTAGTGTGGCCATTCCCAGAAATAAGTTGGTCGTGGTTACGGGCCTCTCGGGTAGTGGTAAATCATCTTTAGCCTTTGATACCCTCTTTGCAGAAGGCCAACGCATGTATGTTGAAAGCCTTAGCTCATACGCCAGGCAGTTTTTAGGCCGTATGGAAAAGCCCGAGGTTGAGTACATCAAGGGTGTTGCCCCTGCCATTGCCATTGAGCAAAAAGTAAATACAAAAAACCCACGCTCTACCATAGGCACCAGCACTGAAATTTATGATTACCTGAAACTGCTCTTTGCACGCATTGGCCAAACCTTCTCACCAATAAGTGGCAGCCGTGTATCAAAAGATACTGTTACTGACGTGGTAGATTACATTAACGGCTTTGGTCAGGGTGCTCGCGTAGTGATACTCAGCCCCCTGCTGGTCAAAGAGGGTCGCTCGCTTGAGCAAGAGCTGGCCATACTGCTTAGCAAAGGCTACACAAGGGTACAGTTTGATGAAGAACTGCACTTTATTGAAGAACTGCTTGAGGCTAAAAACCTGCCCGACCAAGATACCCCAATGTACATTCTGGTTGACAGGGCGGCCATTGACCCAAACGATGAAGACAACCAATACCGCATTGCAGACTCTGTACAAACTGCCTTCTTTGAAGGCGAGGGCATATGTCTGGTAGAAATATTGGGCCAGGAAAAACGACAGTTCAGTGATAAGTTTGAGCGCGACGGACTGGTTTTTGAAGAGCCTACGGTAAACTTTTTTAGCTTCAACAACCCGTACGGGGCCTGTAAAACCTGCGAGGGTTTTGGTAAAGTACTGGGCATTGACCCTGATAAGGTGGTGCCAGACAAAAGCCTCTCTATATACGATGGGGCCATTGCCCCCTGGCGAAGCGAGCAACACGGCAAATGGTTACAACCCCTGCTGCGCAACGGCATTAAGTTTGACTTTCCCATCCACAGGCCATTCATTGAACTCACTGAAGAAGAACAGGCGGTTCTGTGGAGCGGCAACCAGTACTTTGATGGGCTCGATGCCTTTTTCAAACATATAGGCTCAAAAACGCATAAAATACAATACCGCGTGCTCATGTCGCGCTACCGCGGGCGCACCACCTGCCCAGACTGCAAGGGCACCCGGCTAAGAAAAGACGCATCCTACGTAAAAATAGAAGGCCGATCCATTACTGATATTGTGCTCATGTCGGTCAGTGATGCACTTGGCTTTTTTAAAGCATTATCACTAAGCGATTATGATAAGAAGGTGGCCGACCGCTTGATACGTGAAATAACCAACCGCCTAAGCTACCTGGTTGAGGTGGGCCTGGGCTACCTCACGCTTAACAGGCTTACTTCCACACTATCTGGTGGCGAGTACCAGCGCATTAAGCTGGCCACCTCACTGGGCAGTGCACTGGTAGGCTCAATGTACATATTAGATGAGCCCAGCATTGGCCTGCACTCGCGTGATACCGAACGGCTCATTGGCGTGCTGCTTAGCCTGCGCAACCTGGGCAATACCGTGGTTGTGGTTGAGCATGATGAAGATGTGATGCGCGCCGCCGACCAGATTATTGACATTGGCCCCGATGCTGGGGCGCACGGTGGCCAGCTGGTCTTTCAAGGCCCACTATCAGACATTAACAACCAGGTCAATACCCATACAGCCAGG
>CAZXTW010000473.1:253-5474 GCA_964643525.1 uncultured Roseivirgaceae bacterium | reverse complement strand
AGGGCCAGGGCTTCGGCCAGCGACTGCACATAGGCCTTGGTAGCCGCATAATGCGCCGCATAGGGCACCCCCTGGAAGCCCACCATTGAGCTCATAAGTATCATGCCCCCATACCCCTGCTCAGCAAAGCGGCGCGCAAAATGGTGGGTATGCGCCAACAGGGCACCGCAGTTTACCTGCAACATGTTCAGTTCAGCCTGCACGGGCGACTGCACAAACAGGCCTGAGGTACCAAAACCAGCCGAAGCCACCAGCAGGCCCACCTCAAGGTGGTCAGTCTCGTCCATTACCCTTTGTATGCCCTCCTGGGTAGATAGGTCGGCCTCAATCACTACGGTTTCTGTACCATAGCGGGCAAACAGGTTGGCTGCAAAGGCCTCTAGCAGGGTGGCGCGGCGGGCGGTAAGCACCAGGCTCAGGCCGGCCTCAGCCAGCCGCTCGGCCAGTGCCTTGCCTATGCCAGACGAGGCGCCCGTCACTACTGCCCAGGGGCCATATTTATTGTTTAAACGTTGTTTGGTGGTGGTTTTCAGTGCCATAAGTTGCTTGCATTAAGGTTTGTAATGATGCAATACAAAGGTACTGATGGCACCTCCACTAAAACGTTAACATATGTTTAGACTTTGGCTTGCTTTTGGCGCTCGGCCTTTTTTAAGCGGCTCAGGTGCACGGGCGTTATGCCCAGGTAAGAGGCTATCATATGCTGGGGCACGCGGTTGTGTATGTTCGGAAAAACCTCGGTAATGTCATTGTACCGCTCGGCGGGTTCCTTCCAGTACATATTGTTTATGCGGTCGTCTAAATAAATAAAATAATACTCTGCTATAAGGCGGCCCAGCTTTTGGCCCTGGTTCAGGTGCTGGTAGCCCCAGTCAATGGCTTGCCGGGGCATTACTACCAGGGTGGTGTCTTCAATAGCCTGCATGCCCTGGCGCGAGGGGCGGTGTTGCAGGTAGCTGGCATAATCGGTAATAAACTGGTTTTCCAGCGCAAAGTGCGCGGTATGGTCAACGCCCTCGCGGTCGGTATTGATAATGCGCAGCAAACCACTGCATACAAAATAAATGTCGTTGCAGCCCTGGCCTGGTTGCAGCAGGTAGGCTTTGCGTGGCAGCTGCTGCAGGCTGCAAAACTCAGCAAAGGCTGCCAGCTCGGCATCACTGATCTCAATCATCTGGCGGATGGCCACAGCCAACTGCGCCAGTGCCTGGGCCATTTCAGGGGGTGGTGCCATATATTTTTGTATATTTTGGGTAGTAATTGCACCCTGCCTATGGTGCTGTTTCTAAAATAAACTATTTTACCCATAAATAAGCCCTACCTCAATACTGATATTATGGCGCAAGACGAAACATTTTTCTACACCCACTCTGGTAAAGTAAGTCTTTTAAGGCTGGTGCTGGTGCTGCCTTTGGTTGTGCTGCTTATTGCCCTGCTGGCACTTGCCTATACTGCTGTGGTATGGGTGCTGCCGTTTGATGGGCTGGCCTTTATTGTGGTCATCATATTTACCTATTTTATCTTAAAGCTGGCACAGGTGCTGGCCAAATGGGGCCATGCCCGCCGCAACAAATTTGCCAACCGCAGCGCCCTGTACCTGGCCCTGTTGTTCTGGTACCTGCAATGGATTATGTTTTTGATCAGGGCCGATGCCGATTATTCCTATATGATAGATTACCTGCCCGAGCTGGTGGTGGTATTCAGGCCCGACCTGGTGGTGCAATCATTAATTGACTACTTCCCCAACCAGGGCTACCACTGGTCGTGGTGGCTGTTTGAAGCTATTTTTTTAATCAGCCTGCCTCCGCTGCGGGCCTCCACCTATTTAACCATGCCCTATTCAGAAGCACGGGGCAGGTGGTATGCCAAGCACCAGCTGCAGGGCAACTTTCTGCCTATTGAAGATAAAGACCATTTAACCGCTGCCCTGCAACAATCAGTGCCTGAAGCCGTAAACAACCTCAAGGCCAACCATCAAGATACTTTTAGCAATATCCTGATATTTTACCTCAAGGGTGAAGAAACTCAGTATTTATCAATCAGTAACTTAAACCACCCCATTAACAAAAAAGACTCTCCCTATGACGGGGCCTCTAACAGAAAAGAAATACTGGCTATAAAGCCACTGCACCTGTTTAAAATAACTACGGCCAATGCTGATGAACTGATGCGCCTGTACAATGCCAAACGGGCACGCAGCCAGCTGGCAGTTTAAGCATTTACTTTTACCAAATTTTTTAACTGTTTATACAATTACTCATGCAAGCACATTATTACCAACATGCTGGCAGAATAAACGCGCCACATGGGCCCATTAGTATTGTTGCCTTAGCAGCACTGACCTGCTTATTGGCCTTCCTGTATGCTACCGTACTGAGCCAGCTCAGGGCTTCATTATTTAACGTATTTTTTACAGCCCTGTTTATCTGGGCCTTTGTGGCTTTTCCCAGGTATGCCGCATTTACTGGGCACATTAGAATGCAGCTGTTCATTCGCAAAGCCACAGTGGCCCTTAGCCTGCTTTTCTGGTATTTGCACTGGCTTATTTACTTAATTAAAATACAACCCGCCCCTGCCGGCAAGGGTAGCCAATGGGTTGAACTACTGGCCTTTTTCAGGCCAGAACTGGTGGTACAGTCGGCCATAGAGCTGCACAATTACAATATGTATCATACTGGTTTTCCTTCATGGCCTATATGGCTGGCCGAGGCAGTGCTGCTGATAGCCATACCCATTTGGGCCAACTACCGCCGTGCGCCTTTGCCTTACTCAGAAAAGCTGGGTAAGTGGTATCAATACTACGTAATCAGGCACGACTTCTGGCCTGTAACAGATGCGCAAATGCTGGAAACACAACTCAACGCCTCAGTGCCCGAAGCAGCAGAGCAGATGGGTAACGGGTACAACACCGGCCGGGCAGATATGTACTTGTATTACCTTGAAGAGGAAGACACCCAGTACATTTCTATCAGAAATGTGTTTAGTTCATCACACGACGACCCTGAGGGGGGTAGCTCAACAAATATTGAAAGAAGTTTTGTCATGGTATTGTATGCCATTAGCACTACAGATGCTCACCATCTGATGGACACCTATTTGTATGACCGCCCCCGAAGGCCGTGGTCTTTGCTACAAATACCCGGCTCGCGAAAGGAAACAGCCGTAACAGCCCCATGGCGCAACCCTGCATAGCACATGCTCCTAAATACAAAGCTGAGCCAGTAGTACAACAGTTACATCATCAGACACCATTTTTGGCCCGTTCAGGATGTTCAGGCACTGGTAAATGTACTGGCCCTATACGCCATTAGTACTGATGATGCCCACCACCTCATGGAGGTATATTTGTATAACAAAACCCAATACACACGCACCACCTGGCGGTTGCCGCCCCCAAATTAGGCAGGCCCCAAGTTACTGGGCACAATTCATAATTAATTGCGCCCTTTGTTTTCTGTTATCATTAAGCAATTGATTAGTATTGCGGTATGGCTCACGAAAAGATTATTGAGGAGGTAGGCAACTACTATGCTGAAAAGGTGCAGGTGCACGGGGCCACCCCACAGGGGGTTGACTGGAACGGCGAGGCCTCACAGCATTTGCGGTTTCAGCAACTGTGCCGCATTATGGGCAGCAACACTGCCTACAGTGTGCTTGACTATGGCAGCGGCTTTGGCAGCCTGTATGGTTACCTGCAGGCCCAGGGCCACCAGGTGCAGTATACCGGTTTTGACATTGCTGATGACATGCTGGCCAAAGGCCGTGAGCTGTACGGCCAACACAACGGCCTGCACTGGGTCAATGACCTGAACCAGGCACAGCCTGCCGATTATTGCGTGGCCAGCGGCATTTTTAATGTGCGCCTTAAAAATACTGATGCCGCCTGGCAGGCTTATATTACTGATACCCTGGCCACCATGCATCAGTACAGCCAAAAAGGCTTTGCCTTTAATGTGCTTACTAAATACTCTGATGCGCCCTATATGCGCGACTACCTGTACTATGCTGACCCGGCCTGGCTGTTTGACCACTGCAAGCGCCATTACAGCAGGCATGTAGCCCTTTTACACGACTACCCCCTGTATGAGTTTACCATCATTGTCAGGAAAGATTTATGAAGAAGCAACTGATTATTTTTGGCAGTGGTGACATTGCCCAAATTGCCAATTATTACTTTAAGAACGATAGTGAGTATACGGTGGCCGCCTTTACGGTAGATGGCGACTATGTACAGGAAGATACCTTTGAGGGCCTGCCCGTAGTTGCCTTTGAAGAGGCCACACAGCGCTTTCCGGCGGCTGAATACGATATGTTCATAGCCCTGAGCTATGCACAGATGAACAAGCTGCGCGAGGCCAAATACCACCAGGCCAAAGCCAAAGGTTATACCCTGCCCAGTTACATTAGCAGCAAGTGCAGCTACCTCACCCCCTACCCCACGGGCGATAACTGCTTTATTTTTGAAGACAATACCATACAGCCCTTTGTACAAATAGGCAGCAACGTTACCCTGTGGAGCGGCAACCACATTGGCCACCACTCAGTCATTCACAGCCACAACTTCATTAGCTCGCACGTGGTTATATCAGGGCACTGCACCATTGAAAGCAACTGCTTTCTGGGTGTGAACAGCACGCTGGCCCATCAAATTACCATTGCGCCAGAAACGCTGGTAGGTGCAGGCGTGGTGATGAACAAAAACTCTGAGGCCAGGGGCGTATATGTGGCCGCACGCCCCACCAAGCTGCCCCGCACCAGCGACCAGATTAAGCTGTAAGCCTATGGTGTGGCAATGGGATAAGCTGGGGCAGGTATTCAGCCCCAACGGCCAATATGACTGGATGCAGAGCCATGCCAGCACCCCTACGCCAGAGGTGCGCCCCAACGGCCTGCTACGCGTTTACTTTACCTGCCGCAACGCCAGCAACCAAAGCCATATTGGCTGGGCCGATTTTGACGGGGCCCGCAACTTTGCCCTGGAGGGGCTAAGCGAGCAGCCCGTGGTGGCCCCCGGTACCGCCGGCCTGTTTGACGACAGTGGGGTGGCCATGGGCTGGCTGTATACCATTAACCACCACCGCTACCTGTACTACCTGGGCTGGAACCTGAAAGTAACCGTGCCCTGGCAAAATACCATTGGCCTGGCCATTGCCCGCCCCGGTAGCGATGCTTTTGAAAAATACAGCCGTGCCCCCATTATGGACCGCAGCCATGAAGACCC
>CAZXTW010000473.1:0-226 GCA_964643525.1 uncultured Roseivirgaceae bacterium | reverse complement strand
CGTACCCCTGCCTGCTGCCTGCTGCCGGCGGTGGCCACCGCATGTGGTATGGCAGCAACCTGGGCTGGGGTAAAGATGAAGCCAGCATGCAACACGTCATTAAAGAGGCCTACAGCCCAGATGGCATTCACTGGCAGCGCAGCCACGAGGTGGCCGTACCCCTGCAATACAACAATGAGTATGCCATTGCCCGCCCCTGTGTAGTGCCCCACCAGGGCGCTTACCA
>CAZXTW010000472.1:0-5483 GCA_964643525.1 uncultured Roseivirgaceae bacterium | reverse complement strand
TGTGACCGGCACCCTGCAGTTTGATGAGCCAGTAGAGAAGGTAAAAGGTAATATTGCACTGATACCTTATATATCTGGCGGGAAAGCACGCAACCATGAAGATAACGAGCCAGTAGAAAACGACCTGAACGCCGGGCTGGACGCCAAGATTGCCCTGACCAGTACCCTGAACCTTGACATTACGCTGAACCCTGATTTTAGTAATGTAGATGTTGACCGGCAGGTAACTAACCTTTCAAGGTTTAGTATTTTCTTTCCTGAACGGCGCAACTTTTTTTTAGAAAACAGTGATTTGTTTGCTGATTTTGGGCTGTGGAATGTGCGGCCTTTTTTTTCACGGCGCATTGGTATTGACGATGGTGCGGTGGTGCCCATACAGTTTGGCGCACGCATTACCGGTAATATTACCAATAGCATGCGCATAGGGCTGATGGATATGCAAACGGCCAGCACCGATGAGACACCCGCGCAGAATTATGCCATGGCGGCTGTACAGCAACGGGTGTTTAAACGCTCTAATGTAAAAGCTATGTTTTTAAACAGGCAGGCTACAGGCATGGCAGAGGGCGCCGGAAGCGAATATAACAGGGTTGGTGGGCTTGAGTTTAATTACCTGAGCCAGAACGGCAAACTTTCTGCCCGGGGTATGGGCTACCGCAGCGAAACAGAAGAACAGCTGGACGACAACACGTTTTTTGGCTCAGTGCTGAATTACAATAGCCGCAATTTAGAAGTGGGTTTGGCAGCCACCAGTGTAGGCACCAATTTTGTTACAGAGGTGGGCTTTACGCCCCGCCTTAATAATTATGATGCCCAGGCAGACAGTACCATCAGGATAGGCTACCGCCATGTTAACCCGTGGTTTGTGTATAATTTTTGGCCGAAGAATAGTAAGAAGGTGAACTCGCACGGGCCCAGGGTATGGTCAGTTTGGTATTTTAGAGACGGTGGCTATATAGAACGCTTCAGCAATTTTGGTTACCAGGTGCGGTTTAAGAACCGCAGCCGCGTACAGGGCTATGTACGCAATGCTACCGTAGAGCTGCCCGTAGCTACTGACCTGATTGGCGAAGATGTGCCCCTGCCTGCCCAGCGGTACAATTATACGTTTGGTGAGCTGCGCTATGCCAGCAACGACAGCAAAACATTCAGGGCAGAGGTGTTTGTGAACTTTGGCGAGTTTTATAATGGCACCAGGCTGAACCTTGGTGGCGAGTTTAATTTCAGGGCACAGCCGTGGGGCAATTTTGGGCTGGTGTATAATATGAACCGGGTAACGCTGGCCGAGCCTTACGGGGCCACCAACCTGCACTTACTGGGGCCTACCATTGAGTTTGCCTTTAGCAATACGATGTTCTGGACTACATTTTTGCAGTACAATACACAAGCAGAGAATTTTAATGTAAACAGCCGCTTTCAGTGGCGGTACAAGCCTATGTCAGACCTGTTTGTGGTGTACTCTGAGAATTATGCTACTACAGGCTTTACCGCCAAGAATAGAGGGGTAGTGTTTAAGATGACATACTGGTTAAACATTTAGCCTGACTTAAGTAATGGAGGATATACGGTGAAACGACTATACATTGTTGATTTTCTTGTTCATTCTGCCCCGGCCCCTTAGGCCGGGGTAGTTTTTTTTGAGGCTATTGCTTTTCAAAGCGTAGCGATACTTTGGTGAGGCTATCATACGAGCCTACCAGCGTGACGATATCGCCCATACGCAGGCGGGTATAGCCGTGTGATATGAGTGACTGCCCGGCACGGCGCACAGAAAGTACCAGTACATCGGCCGGCAGGCGTAAGTCGCGTAAAAAGCGGCCGTGCAGGTCTTCATTTTGCAGTTCAAGGTCAATAGTATCCTGCCCGGGGTCAAGGCCTAACAGCAATGAAGCTGCCTGTGGCGAACGCACAAAGTGATCCATCAGGCTTACAATGGCCGTGCTGGGGTCTACAACCAGAGCCCCCAGCTTATGAAAACGTTCAAAGTTAACCCGCTTATTGAGGCGCACAATCATGTCTTTGGTGCCAATATGCTCGTAGGCCAACTCACAAATGCGGTAGTTTTCATGGTCGGTTAACATCATTACCAGTGCTTCTGCCTTTTCTATTTTCAGCTTTTTAAGCTCTTCAAGGTTCAGGTCGGTAATGGTGGCCACCTCAAAGTCTGTAATATCAGCATATTCTTCTGGGGGGCGGCGGGTGGCAATTTCAACTTCCCAACCGTGGTCTTTCAGCTGGCGGGCCAGTGCGAGGGACTGGTCTTCAAGGCCAAAGATGATGGCATCGCGAATGCCATCAAAGGCAGGAACGGCAGCACGCGAGTGGTCTTCGCCAGCTATTTGTATGGCCCATTTAAACAGGGGCGGGCCAATGAGCTGGTTTAGTACAATTGAAGCAATGAGCAGAGTAGCCAGCTCTTGCCCCCAGGGAAAGGCCGGTGCCACGTTAGCCGCCAAGCCAATACCCACACCCGCCTGGGTAACGTAGGCCATAAAGCCTATGCGGCGCAGCTTGGGGGGGTCGCCAGCCAGGCGGCCACCCAGCAACGAGCCGCCCATCATTGAGGCCAGGCGCACCACAGCAAAGCCAATGGCAAACAGCCCTACCTGTACCAGAATTGACAGATCGAGGGAGGCCCCGATAAGGGTAAAGAAGATAACGTATATGACGCTGCTTACGCGCTCAATCAGATCTTGAAACTGAGGGCGCTGGCTGGTAAAGTTGGTTACGACAAAGGCCGCAATGATACATATAAGCAGTGGCTCAAGATGGATGTCAAACGGAAGGGCCTTATGTGAATAATACTGTAGTTGGTGCGCCCCAAAAAATACCCCATAGCCCAGCAGCAGCAAAGCCGCCGTTTTGGCGTTCTGGTTGGTTTTGAGTGACAAGACGAAAGCCATGAATTTACCCAGGCCAATGCCCAGGCCAAATGATGCAATGAGTTCAAGCAGCAGTACACCAATAATGCTTATTTGAAAGCTGCTGTTGCTATCAAGCGTTTGTGCCAGCGGAAAGCAGATGGCAAAGAGAATGATAACCAGCAGATCAATAATTACGGTAACGCCCAGCACGTTTTGGGTGAACGGGCCTTTGGCCCTGAGCTCGTTAATGAGGGCAATGGCCGATGAGGGTGATCGGGCCACGAATATGGTGGCAGAGAGTATGGCCATGCCCCACTTTGACTGGCTGGAATAGTCTTGCATAAAGGGTACAACATCAGCAATGAGGTAAACGGCCAATGAGCTGACCACGAAGGTTACCACCAGCTGGCCAAAGGTGTTCCATAAGATGCTTTTAAAGTACCTGGTAAGCTCGCGCAGGTATAACTCGGTACCTGCTGCAAAAGCAATGAAGGCCAGAGATACCTCCTGTAAAAAGTTGAGCTGGGTAACGGCAGTGGCTGGAATTAGCTTTAATACAAAGGGGCCTGAAAACAGGCCGGTAACTAATAAACCGGTAAGCAGGGGCAACTTAATACGAGGAAACAGTCGTGCAATTTGTTGTGAGGCAACAGCAATAACAGCAAAACCGGCAACAAATATGAGTAGTTCTTGAAGCTTGGGCATAGATGCGCTTTAAGCAAATACGATCTCTTAATTATAGAATAAAACGGCCCTTTTTGCAGGGCCTTAAAAATGAAGATAATCATAAGGCATAAACATTCAAACCTAAGCCTTATTTTCCTGCTGTATGCGGTACATTTTTATATATTTCATAAAGGGTTCCCAGGCAGAGATGGTGCAAATGGCTAACCCCCGCCAGCCTGCCATAAAACCGTGTTTTATGAAGTAATCTTTAAAAAAGCGCCATGCCGGGCTAATAATAATTTTAAACCAGGTAGCCTTTTTACCCCTCATCAGGGCTTGCTTCGCACTCAGGTCTGAAAAGTAGTTCATTTGCCTGATGTGCTCTTCAATGGTGGCATAGCGGTAGTGTAACAACTCACCTTTGACTTTTTTAAGGGTAGCGCCTGGTTGCATCACTACTTTGTTGTGTGGGGTAACGCCCCCGTGCTTGCCTTTTGGCCGGTGCCACAGGCGCAAGCGCCATTCAGGGTGCCAGCTGCCATGCCGTACAAAGGCACCACAATAGTGGTTTACACGGTTAAAGATGTAGCCATCGTACTGCCAGTTGTTTTTAATGGCCATGATTTGCTGTTGCAGGGTTTCATCTACCGCCTCATCAGCATCAATAAACATTACATGGTCATACCTGGCCTGGCTGGTGGCATAGTTTTGTTGCTCTACATGGCCTTCAAAGGCGTGTTTTATTACACGCGCACCCATACTTTCAGCAATGGCTACCGTACGGTCGGTACTGAATGAATCAACCACCAACAGGTCATCGGCCAGTGGTTTTACTGAGGCCAATGCCCGCTCAATGTTGTGCTCTTCATTGTAGGTCATGATGGTAACCGACAATTTTATGGCCTGCTGCCCTGATGTAGTCATAGCCTGTATTGGTTTGCTGCTTCAATACTACACCATTGGGGCAAAAGAAAAAAGCCACTGCCGCAGCGGTGGGCTGTGGCAGTGGCCTGTGTTGTTAGTTGCGTTGTTTATGGTAAGGCGAACCGCCCTTATTGGTCATTCAGTGCCCAGTTATAAGTATAGGATGTTACTTGCGTACCGGCCCCTGCTTTGTTAGTAAGGTATTGGTTAATGTATTGTTTCACGGTTTTGCCTCCTTTGGTAAAATCGGCCTGGTACCAGTTAAATATTTCTGATACTTCTAGTTTGTTAGCGCCTGTACGAATAAACGCGGCATCATTCAGGGCCAGTTTGGTTTGTGCCTCCAGTTGGCTTTCAATTTTAGCAGGTGTGTAAGCAAAGCTGGCCAGCTTAGGGCAACTTTTGGCTGCACATACCAGTACAAAGTGCAGGCGTGGGTCTTTTGCCAGGGGGTACAGCATTTGCTTTTCAAGCTGGTTTAATGACACCGTTTGCCTGTTTACAGTATAGTTTTTGGCATCAAAGAAGTTGTTTATGCTCATGGGGCCCTTGGTAGGGTAGTTATCTACAATGCCTTTAATGGCCAGTATGTTATAGGCGTTGATCATGAAGGCAATCTTGGTGTTTTTATCGGCTCGGTTTAGCTCAAAGTCAGCAATTTGGCGGGTTAGCTGAGCCAGATCAGTACCGTTGGCTTTGATTTTGGCATAAGCTACAGCCCCATTATTGACGTACTTATTAAAGAAGCTGTTGGCTGCCGTAAAGAAGTTGGCATCGTTGGCGTAGGCCTGCCCCATGGCAAGCAGCAAGGCCCCGAGCAAAACAATTTTTTTCATATTACTGTGTTTAATTGGCTGTTTTGATATAACCATTATTATGCCAGCCTGTTTGGCACACACCACATTATTACGCCTGCCACAGGTTATGGTTGGCACCTAAGCAGGTTTAATAGGCGGTATGTCAATATACAGACAACCAGCTTGGGCCAAGGTAAAGCATACGACAAAAAAAACACCTCAGTTGCAAAGC
>CAZXTW010000471.1:0-5494 GCA_964643525.1 uncultured Roseivirgaceae bacterium | reverse complement strand
GCCGAAGGAATAGCCGAGGGGAGAAAAGAGAGAGACCTGGCAAATGTTAAAAACGGCCTTAACAAAGGCTATAACAATCAAATAATAGCCGATATCACTGGCCTGGGCCTTGCCGAAGTTGAAGCCCTGCGCCAACAATTGCAATAAATAACTCAACTGTTGGCGCTACCTACTTAACAGGCACACCACTACCCCACCTACATTATCCACGGCAGGCCACATTAAACATTACCAGGCCGGCGTTTGCCCGCAGCCCCATGCTGGTGGTGCGCATTACAAACCAACGAGGCACCACCACCCACAAAGTAATGATGAAGTAGAGGCAGTAAGGCCCTGCAGCATTGGCCGCGCAAGCCATTTAACCCCATAATACACCAAAGCCAACCCGCAGCCAAAGCTGCTTGGGTTGGCTTTGTTTTATTTATTGGTTGTACAGTCTTTAAAGGCATGGTTAAGCGGCGGGTAAATGCTGTTTCTCCGCTAATGCTTCGATTATTCTTCGATTGGTCAATAGTATTGGTTTATTTGTTTGGTATTGCCATATATTGATCTTATAATTGCCGGTATATGGAGGTTATTTTGTTTTAATCCATTGATTTTAAGCTTTGACTTTGATTTAATCTGGAAAAGTCTGATAAACCAATTAACCATGGCAATAGTAGTAGACAATATATATACCAAAGGCATTAGCGGGCGCGTAGGCGATGGCCTGCTGTACAAGCATTATGGCCACAAAACAGTGGTTTCGGCCTTCCCTCGGTTAAGTACCGTGGCCCCCAGCGCTAGGCAGTTAGAGCAACGTAAAAAGTTTGCCCTGGCCGTGCTCAAAACCCGGCAGTGGCTGCAACAAAAGGCATCCAGGCAGTTTTTACAGGGCCTGAAACACAAGTGGAACAGCCTAAGCGCATACCATGCAGGCATTAAATACCACATGACCCAACCCACCACCCAAACAGATGCTGCCACCGCCCACCCAGAACCGCAGGGCAGCCACCCGGCCCAACCCCAAAAGCCTGGCAACACCAGGAATACCATAGCCAAAACCGCCAATAAAAACTCTGATAATGAAGTGCCGGACCCCGTGTAGACTTACTTTTTTTAGTATTAAGTGGTGTTTAGGTTGTTTTCTAATGCGTAAGCTTTAATATTGATGATACGCGTTAAAGAGTACGATAGCTAATGAACAAACCGGTACAAATATGGCAGCCAATAAGCTTTGATGGAGTGTGGGCAACGTGTGATACGTCAGTGCTGGATGTGCTGGCGCCGAGCTGGTTGTCTAAGCGCAGGCGGATGCAGGAAGATAATGCTGCTTTCAGAGAGTTTATGGAGCAACTAAAGCGTCAAGCAGCCATCGAAACAGGCGTAATTGAGCAGCTGTATGATCTGAGCCAAGGTGTTACCGAAACGTTTATTAAAGAGGGCTTTGTTGATGCCTATGTAAGCCATACCGACACTAATATTTCGCGCCATCAGCTGATGGGCTATTTAAAAAGCCAGTTTGATGCCCTGGATTTTGTATTTGATTTAGTAAAGCAAGACCGCCCACTATCAGTAGGCTTCATAAAAGAGCTGCACCAACTACTTACTGAACATCAGGATTATACCGAAGCTATAGGTCCTAAAGGTGAGCTGGTTAAGGTAAAGTTGCTAAAAGGGGAGTTTAAGCAACACAACAACAACCCTAAACGCAATGATGGCACCGTGTATCATTATTGCCCACCATTACAAGTACAGCCTGAAATGGAAAAACTAGTCAACATCCATAATAAGTTGATAGCAGGTGGGGCAACTCCTGTTATACTATCAGCGTGGTTGCACCATGCCTTTACGCAAATACATCCTTTTCAAGACGGTAATGGTAGGGTAGCTCGTTTAATTGCCAGCATTAGCTTAATCCGGGCTGGGTTGTTTCCCCTAATAGTTCAGCGACAACAAAAAGCACTATATATTGATGCCCTTGAAGCAGCCGACGGTGGTAGTCCGCAGGGCCTGGTAACTTTATTTTGCGAAGTGCAGCGCAATAATATTGCACGCATATTAACCACCAACTTGACCGATCAACCTGGTAGTTTGGCTGAAGTTGCTCAGTTGTTTAATAAAAAGGTGAGCGAATCACAAAAACGTCAATATGAAGCCTGGCAACAAACCGTAAATGAAAACCGGAACAGTGTTTTTAAAATGGTTAACGAGAAAGTAGGACAGTTAAAAGAATCACTCACCAATCAAATTCCTGAAGAACGGGCCGCTATACATGTACAAATTGTGCCTCCTAATGAGGAACAGCATTTTTACTATACCCACCAGATTGTGGCATATGCCCGCCAACATCAATACTATTTTAATGCAAAGCAACCTAGAGGCTGGTTCAGGTTTACCTTTGAAATTTCTGCCAAAGAACGGTACGATTTAATCATTACGCTTCACCACTACGGTTATGATAGTACTGTGCTGGCCATTGGCAGCTTTTTAGAGTATAAGTTGATGCGTGGTGGGGCAGAAGATGACAACCAGCATGATGAAGATACCCTACTGCCAGTTGCCGTACCGCCTTTTTATGTCTCGTTAGAGAATAACCCGACTACTCCCAAAGCTAAGCTTAACCAACACATAGAAGACATAGTAAGGGTGGGTCTGGCCACTATTATTAATGAAATTGACTAAAGTCTTAAAAAAAAGCCCAACAGACATGCTGTGGGCTTTGGTACACACAAGCAGAGCAATCTCGAACCATGTCCTTAAAGGCCTCTATACTTTAGTTGAAGTTTTTAACTGTTAAAAATAGGAGAGCGGCCAAATCATTACGAACAAAGGGCTTTGCAGTTAACCTCATTTCTTTTATCCATGGCAAAACAACATAAACTGATCTTAGCTTTTTGGTTCGAGAAGGTTCCTGTTGGGTTAGTTGGAATTTCTTGCTTGGGAGGGCTTACGTAGGCTTAAGGATTAGTGACTATATTGCCTTTAATGTGGTGCAAACCAAATATAGAAAATAATGCGTACGGTTAAAGTTGGTTTACTGAACGAGAAAGCGCTTGACCTTTTGAAAGATTTAGAAGGACTACGAGTGATTACGCTTATTGATGATGATACAGCTCAGCAGCCTAAAAAGTCGTCGGGAATCATGCGCTTTAAAGGTGTATTGGCAAAACAGCCTAATGAGGATGTTGAGGCAGAACTCAAAAAGCTTCGTGACGAATGGGAGTAAACCAAGTTTGGGATACTAAGAGGTTTTTTAGTGAATTTAGATAGATATACCCTAAACGCTGAAGATGGTTATGCCATGTTCAGGTTCAATAGTGTAGGTGCCAAAGGGCGGATTATAAAAATCATTCAATACAGGCCTATTGGGCACGAAGGTGACCTCTTTAACCTTGGTTTTGGTGACTTAAACGAGGCCACAGGCGAGGTAAATGATGTGGCCATATCAGATAACGGTGATACCACTAAGGTGTTAGCCACTGTAATATATTCGTTATATTTGTTTACCAGTCAGTTTCCTGATGCTAAGGTGGTTGTTTCTGGAAGTACCGAATCAAGAAACAGGCTGTACCGCATTGGTATTGCCAAACATTATGAAGAGGCGATAAGAACCTTTGATTTATATGGGTTTGTTGATGACCTGTATTGGGAGAAGTATAAGCCTGATACAAATTACACCAGGTTTTTAGTGATAAGAAAAAGTTGATTTTGCTATGGCAATAAAAAAACAGAACAATGTCAGTAATGAACCTACGGTGGTTATTGATAACTCGTTGAAGAAGTACAAAGACAAGGTGCTATTTCCCGAGAAGCTTGCCAGAGACACTGAGGCGATCATGAAATTTGGATTGCCTAAAGAGTTACAAAAGCCCAAGCAGGCCTAAATGCACGGCAGGTAAGCCGATTGGGCACACTTTTTACGAACTGCTTAGAAATGAAAAGCCAACCGCACAATTGTTTGTGGGTTGGCTTTACTTTTAGCTGTGCTCCCATGAGGACTCGAACCCCAATCTTAAGAACCGGAATCTTACATTCTATCCAGTTGAACTATGGGAGCAAACAGGACGGCAAAGATAGACCTTCTAATGAATAATGAATAGTGAATAATTAATAAATAAGCGCAGCAGCTTAAGATTCATAACTGTACTGGTAGAAGCTGTATTGTTTTGAACTGGTACTGCCCGGATGTTGTATATTTGGTGACTACCTTTCTGACGCCCACAGTATGAAACCCGTAAAAGTAGACCTGCTGAATATAGGTTTAATCATTACCTCGCTGGTGCTGGCCTATGTGCTGCCCTTTTGGCTGTTTTTGGTGGCCTATGCGGTGCTGGGCCCCCTGCACTACCTCACTGAAATTAACTGGCTGCGCGACAAGCAGTACTTTATTAAAGCCAACCACCGCTGGGGGCTGGTTACACTTATTTGTGTGGCAGGGGTGGTGGTACCCAAGTTTTTTATTAGAACCGACTGGGGCGAGGCCATACAGGCTGCCTGGCTGCGCAATGCCCTGGTGTTTATTAACGACTGGAGCAACGCCCTGATTTTTCTGGGCCTGGTGCTGGCCATTGCCTTTGTGCTGGTGCGCAAACCCTGGCTGCGCTGGCTGGTGGCCGGGGTCGGGGCGGTGCTGGCCATTGTACTGCACACCACGCCGCTGTATACCATTATGGTAGGCCTGCTTATACCTACCATTATACACGTATATATATTTACCATGCTGTTTATGCTATATGGCGCCCTGCGCAACAACAGCATGCCGGGCTATGCATCAGTCGTGTTAACCCTGCTGGTGCCCGTAATCATTGCCCTGGTACCCATTAACGGGCAGTCGTACTTTTTCAGCACCTTTATGATGGATACCTTCGGCAACAATAAATTCCACCTGACCAACGTGCTGCTGGCTAAGTTTTTGGGGCTGAGCGATGGTACCTCGTTTGTGTTTAAGCGGTCGCTCGATTTAAAGCTGCAGGTATTTATTTCATTTGCTTACCTGTACCACTACCTCAATTGGTTTAGCAAAACCACCATAATAGGCTGGCACAAAAACCTGACACAAACCAAAAGCCTAACCATTGTAGTACTTTGGCTGGTAATGGCCGGTTTGTTTTATTATGACTACCGGGTGGGCTTTTTAGCGGCACTGTTTTTTAGCTTTTTGCACGTGCTTATGGAGTTTCCGCTAAACGTATTTACCATAAAAGAAATAGGTAAGGCGCTTACCGCCAGGCTAAGCAAGGCATAAAAGCAGCTGGCAGGCAGCTAAATAAAAAGCGCTGCAAGTATGAATAACTTGCAGCGCCTTATTGTATTTTATCAGTAATAAAAGTTAAAACAGAGCCAACTTGCTATCTTCTAACGGCTAACCCCTTAGCTCTAACTTCCAGCATCTAAATCCTAACCGCTAGGCAAGTACCTCTTTTACCTTTTGGGCAGCTTCTTTCAGCAAAATGGCTGAAGCTACGCGCAGGCCAGACTCTTCAATAATCTTAGCACCCTCTTCTGCATTGGT
>CAZXTW010000470.1:0-5500 GCA_964643525.1 uncultured Roseivirgaceae bacterium | reverse complement strand
TGCTTATTTAAAGCAGGGCGAGTATGAAAAAGCCATAGAGTATTTAAACAGCTTCAGTGCTTCTGACTTGCTGGTGCAGGCGAGGGCTTACGCCCTTACTGGTGATGCCTACATGGAACTGGGTAATTATGTAAGTGCTTCTGATTATTACGAAAAAGCTGCCGACAATACCGATAATACTGAGTTTTCGCCCGGTTATTTGCTGAAAGCAGCATTGGCTTTTGAAAAAAGAAACTCAATGAATGATGCGGTAAGGGTACTTGATAAGTTAATTAAGAACTACCCTGAAGCACAGGAAATTACTACTGCACGAAAGCAGAAGGCCCGATTAGCATTGTTGGCCTCCTAAGCAAGCATTTTATTTACAGACAATATTGAGGGACGAGGCTACGCTTCGTCCCTTTTTTTGTTGTAGGCCTAAAGCTTACAACAGCTTTGATGCGTAAAATTTGACAACAAGAACACACGAGGTATAAATATGGCAACATCATTAAAGAATTTGAGCGACCATGACACCAACCAGGTGGCTGATATGACCACTAAAAAGTTTGGGCTGGTGGTATCAGAATGGAACACCGAAGTGACCGAAGCATTGTATACCGGCGCCTATGAAACACTGCGAGGCCAGGGGGTGACCAAAGAGCATATTGTTAAGAAATATGTGCCGGGCAGCTATGAGTTGAGTCTGGGGGCGCAATGGATGGCCGCCCGCGAAGATATTGACGCGGTAATTTGTTTGGGCTGTGTGATACAGGGCGAAACCAAACACTTTGATTTTATATGTAATGCCGTGGCTCATGGCCTTACCGAGGTAGCGCTGAAGTACAATAAGCCAGTTATTTTTGGTGTGCTTACCCCTAATACTTTGCAGCAGGCCCTGGACCGTGCCGGGGGCAAGCATGGCAATAAAGGTGATGAGGCCGCCGTAACCGCCTTGAAAATGCTTAGCTTTTAACTATACAGAACCAGAACCATGCTCGTATTAAAATTTGGTGGCACGTCAGTAGGTAGTGCAGAACGCATGCACCATGTGGCACAGCTGATTGCTAAGAAGCAACAGCCACAAATTGTGGTGCTCTCGGCAGTATCTGGCACTACCAACCAACTGGTGGCCATAGCCGCACATGCCAGCAAGCAGCAGCACGAACAGGCCCAGACCCTGACAGGCCAGTTAAAGCAGCATTATGAGGGTTTTGTGCAACAGTTGCTGCACAGCCCAAAACATGTTGAGCAGGCCAATGCTTTTGTAGGCCAGGTGTTTGCGTTACTGAGCCAACTGGCAGGTGGCACCACCAATGAAAAGGAGATACTGGCCCAGGGCGAGCTGCTCTCTACCAGGTTGTTTTTAACCTACCTGAACCAGGAAGGCATTGAAGCAGCAGAACTGCCCGCCCTTGATTTTATGCGTATTGATGCTGATGCCGAGCCTGATATGGCAAAAATCAGGGAATTGCTTAAAAGCCAGCTGGCGGCCATGCAGGGGCAACAACTGCTGGTTACGCAAGGGTATATATGCCGCAACCATGAAGGCAATATTGATAATTTGAAGCGGGGTGGCAGTGATTACACAGCCTCGTTGGTAGGGGCCGCTATTTTAGCCAGAGAGATACAGATCTGGACTGATATTGACGGTATACATAATAACGACCCACGGGTGGTGCAACCTACCTACCCCATTGCTGCACTGAGCTTTGAAGAGGCTGCCGAGCTGGCTTATTTCGGGGCTAAAATATTACACCCCTTTTCAATACGCCCGGCGCAGCAGCACAATATACCGGTAAGGCTGCTGAATACCATGCAACCTGAAGCCAAGGGCAGCCTGATTAATAATGTTGAAAACAAGCAGGGTATTAAGGCCATTGCGGCTAAAGACGGCATTACGGCAATTAAGATAAAATCAACCCGCATGCTGCTGGCTTATGGTTTTTTGACCAAGGTGTTTCAGGTATTTGAGCAGTATAAAACGCCCATTGATATGATTACCACCAGTGAGGTGGCAATTTCATTAACGATTGACGACGACACCCACCTTGAAGAGATTTGTGCAGAACTGAATGCGTTTGGCCATGTGATGGTTGACCATGAAATGAGTATTGTATGTATTGTAGGCGACCGTATAGCCGATAAGCGAGGCATTGTGAAGCGGGTGTTTGAAGCCATAGAGACAGTGCCCATCAGGATGATTAGCTACGGGGGCAGCAAGAATAACATTTCGGTACTGATAGATACAGACTCGAAAGTAGAGGCCTTAACCAAGCTGAACGAAGGTTTGTTTAGCCCACAGCCAGCCCGGGTTTAGCAACTGCTAACCCAGTATGACGAAGAAGATGAGCCATACCAGAAACAGTAAAGGCAACAAGAACGGTATGGAGAAGCGAATGATGTACCCAAAGAAGGAGGGCATTCTGATGCCAATTTCTTCAGCGATAGATTTTACCATAAAGTTGGGGCCGTTGCCAATGTAGGTCATGGCCCCAAAAAATACTGCCGCCACAGCAATGGCCTTGAGGTACAGCACTGAGTTGGGGTAATGGCCACCTTCTGCAAAGTGCGAAACATGCTCTAGGTTACCAATATCACCCCCCATGCTTGAAAGGGCCGCCGTCAGGAAGTTCACATAGGTGGGGGCATTGTCTAAAAAGCCAGATAGTACGCCTGTGCCCCAATAGAGGGTGTTTTCTGAAATGAGGGCAGCACCAGCCTCAGACTTAGCAAAGTTGGCCACCATTTCAAGGGCGGGGGTCATGGTCCAGAATATACCAATGAATATGAAAGCAACCTCTTTGATGGGCTCAAAGCTAAATGCGTTTTTCTCAAGGGCTGTTTTGTTGGCCAGCTTAAAGGAGAAGAAGGCAATTGAGATCCAGATGAGTTCTTTAATGAACGATATTTTTTTGCCTTCAAAAACAATGGCCGGTACCCAGTCAAACACATTGGGGTCAAGGAATACGGCTACAATAGCTACTACCAGCCATAGAAAGTTTTTGGTACCTACCAGGCTTATTTTATTGGTAAAGGGGTTGCCATCGGGGTCTGTTTTGCGCACACGCTTGTTGGTACGGTCGTACAGGTAAAATATGGTGCAGAGCATAATACAGGTAAATGCCCATGGCAGCAGGTTGTTTTGCAGGGTCCATTCAAAGGGCACTCCTTTTAAGAAGCCAAGAAACAGGGGCGGATCGCCAATAGGGGTTAATGAGCCCCCCACGTTGCTCACCACAAAAATGAAGAATATGATGTGGTAAGGCTTAATGCGGCCTTTGTTTAGCCTGATAAAAGGCCTGATTAACAGCATTGAGGCCCCAGTGGTACCTATCAGGTTGCTTATCACAGCGCCAATTAGCAGTATAATTACATTGGCCATGGGGGTGGCCTTTCTGTTAATGGTAATGGCTATACCCCCTGAAGCAATATACAGGGCTGACAACAGCGAGATGAAGGGCACATACTCTTCAAGGGCATGCAGAGGGCCATGGTAATTGCCCATGGCCAGCAAGTAATAACCAGCCACCAGGGCCGCCAGTACAACGGCCACTATGGGGTAGTTGTGGTGCCAGAAATGCTCAAAGAATAAAGGGCCACAGGCTATGAGTACCAGCAGCACCACAAAAGGAATAACCAACCAGGTTGGTGCGCTGTGGTGGTCTTCACCGGCGTGCCCGCCTTCGTGACCAGCACCATGCCCGTTGCCGTGCCCGCCGCCATGACCAGTATCGGCATGGCCGGTATCCTGACCGTGGTGTTGGTTGCCATTGCCATTTGCCTGACCATGGTCAGTGCCCGACCCGTGATCAGAATTTACCGTACTGTCAGCATACGCATATGCAATTTCAGAAAGATTGCCCGAATGTTCGTTTGCTGCATAGGCGGTTATCGCAAAGAATAGAATACAAAAAGATAACCAGACTGTTTTGCCCATGAAATGCTCAGTTAACTGATTTAAACATAAATAAATTTTTTGGATTGCGCTGCATGTAGCTGTATATTTTTCACCGCCTGGTTAATGATATTGTATGCTAAACTAATTGAAGCAGTGCGTTACGCATGGCTGCTGCTGTCAGGTTTACTTTTTGAGGGTTTTCACTATGTGTGCGGGTCAGCGCATTTTTAATTGTTTCTGAGGTATCAGTAAATATGGCTGCATCAGTCATTTCAACCTCACTGCCCATTAAATAAGCAAATACACGTGCCATGCCGCAGTTGGCAATAAAATCAGGTATTAATGCCACTTGCTGGTCGGCATAGTTGGTGGTGGGGCCTGTAAATATTTCAGGATCATTAAATGGTACGTTTGCCCCGCAAGATACCACTTCAAGGCCGCCATCAATCATTTGCTCCAGCTGTTGGCGGGTTACCAGGCGAGAGGCTGCTGCAGGAATAAATATTTCAGCACCAACACCCCAAATGCGCTGGTTCATTTCATTGAATGACAGCATGCCCCTGGCATTGAGCTTGTTGCCATCACGCCCCATAAACAGGGCCTTTATTTCTTCCAGGCCAAAGCCTTCAGGGTTGAGCAGGCCACCGTCGCGGTCAATAATACCTACAATTTTTACCCCGTATTTGGCCAGGTAGCATGCTGCCGAGGCCCCAACATTACCCCAACCTTGAATAATGGCCTTTTTAGTAGTGATATTGCCGCCCCATATACCGTAATAATGCCTAACGGCCTCTGCCACACCAAAGCCGGTAATCATATCAGCTACGGTATAGTGCCGGTTGCCATCAAATACAAACTCGGGGTCTTCCAACACTTTTTTAACACCCTGCCTTAGCTGGCCTATCTTTTTTATTTTACTGGGGTCATTGGCTTTGTAGTGGCCATTCACTACCCCTTCTTGCGGGTGCCACAGGCCAAAACTTTCTGTTACCGGTATTACTTCTGCTACTTCATCTATATTGAGGTCACCACCAGTGCCATAGTAGTTTTTTAATAATGGTATTACGGCCTGATACCAGCGTTTTAGCACACCTTCCTTCCGTGGGTCACGTGGGTCAAAGTCAATGCCGCTTTTGGCCCCCCCAATGGGTGGCCCCGATACGGTAAACTTTACTTCCATGGTTTTTGCCAGCGACAGCACTTCGTTTTTATCGAGGCCGGGCCGCATACGTGTGCCCCCGCCGGCCGCGCCATTACGCAGGCTGTTAATTACTACCCAACCTTTGGCCTCAGTTTCTGAGTCGTGCCATTCAAAAACAATTTCCGGGGCCTTGCCCTCAAATTTCTCAAGCAGGTCAGTCATGGTTATTTTGGGTTAAGAATGTTGTTCAGGTTCGTCATACAGTATACCCCCGCAACTGTTGCGGCTGGCCCCTGTGGCCGAGCTTAACGTGTTGGTTTTGCCCTGCCAGCGCAACAGTGCCAGTAAGGCAAATATTAAGCCTTCTTTAAACTGTACCAGTTGTTGTTCAGGAACCACCACGTGAATATCGGGGCCGCAATAATATTCAATATTTTTTATTAAGTGGGTATTCAATGCGCCACCACCCGTGATTAGCA
>CAZXTW010000469.1:0-5500 GCA_964643525.1 uncultured Roseivirgaceae bacterium | reverse complement strand
CTTCAGTGCTGCCCCCGGGGTTGCTGGTATTGGCCAGCACCCGGCCAGTTACATCAAGCACCTGTATGGTGCTGTTGGCCCACCGGGCATGGGCAAAGCTAATAGCTACGCCGCCACTGGTTGTGGTAATCTGAACTGCATGGGGCGGCAGGGCCGGGTCCAGGCCGGTTACCATGCCGGGGTCATTCGGGTTGGGGTCTACAAAGCTGGCAGTATACAAAGCCACCGTATAGGGGGCCAGCCCGTACACAACCTCACCATTGGGCGCCGTGCTGTACGGCACAAAGGCAAAATAGTAGGTGGTATCAAACGTAATGCCTGTAATGGTGGCCTGGCTGGTGGTATCAATATGCAATACCGTGCTGTTGCGTACCAGGTAGCCGGGGCGTAAGGTTTGCCCGTCAAGGTTATCTCGCAGTCTAATCGGGCTGCCTTCTCTCATCAACACCATTGTGCCTTCAGAGTCGGGGGCTTTGCTCCACGATACCTCAAAAGGTGCCTCTACCTGAAACACAACATTGGTAACCGGATCAAACGGCCGCCCCACAGTGTTGGCCTCTAACTGCACGGTGGCCACATGGGTCAACAAATAATCTGGCTGCTCCATATTATTATAAGGTATGGCAGCAAAATAATAGGGTGCACCTGCATTTTCAATGCCATGAATCGCGGCACGGGTGCATGTACACGCATATACCACCCTGTAATTGCCCAGCACATTTTTAGCATTCATGAAATTATTGTCGGCTGGGGCCTCCATTACCTTACCATCAGGCGGCAGCGCAGCCACTGAGGTATCTACCGGCTGGCCAATTGCTGCCAGTAGTAAGGTATAGGCCCCATCAGTATTCTCCCAGGTGAGTTGCACCGTACCGGCTGTCTGGCTGCGGCTGGTTATGCGCAAATCAGTTACAGGTGCGGCAGGCTGGTTGCCTGTATAGTACCTGATGCCCGGCAGCATATAATCAAAATAAGCCGCCTGCTGTGGTGTACCTTCATATTCAACCACAGCAAACAAATAGTTGGCATCTTTTTGCAGGCCGGTTACCGTTACCTGGTTGCCAGTACCATTATACACCACCTGCCTTCTATTGCTGGGGTTATACTGGCTGTTGCCCTCATAAAAAGTGCCATCATAAATAAACTTAGCGCTAGGTAAGCGAGAAGCTGATGTCATGACCACCAGCCTGCCATCACCACTGCCGCTGGTCCAGTTCAAGGTTACACTACTTTCTGTGGTATTGGTCAATGCAAACTGGGTAGGCAATTCAAAAGCAGCTACCTGAAGGTGGTCAAGGCCCAATACAGTATTGGCAGCTGTTACACGGCCAACAAAGCGCAACCATACACGCTGGCCCAAGAACTGGCTCAGGTTAACCTTGGCCTGTGACCAACTGTTGCTGTTGCCTTTTGAAAACCAAATGCGCTGCCAGGTAAGCCCGTCGGTAGTTGCTTCCAGGCTCAGGGCACCCCTCAGTGCTGTTTTACTGTAATAAAAAAAATCAAACAAAGCATCAGTAGCCTGGGTCAGGTCAAAGCACCGGCTGTGCAATACAGCCTTGGCCTCTTTTACCCCGTTGGTTATATAATCATTACCGGCCAGCAACAGGTACTGGCTGCCTTCTCTGGCACCGCCGTTTGGCTCATCTACCCCGGTAGGCTCGCCATCTTTGGCTATGCGCCATACGGCCCCTGCCTTGCCGCTTAGCTGCTGCCAGCCAATGCCCTGTTCAAAGCCTTCTTTGTATTTTTGCCGGGCCACCGGTTGGCTGCACCCCAGTGGTGGCGCTATTGGCACCGTGGCAGATGGCACTGAGGCCTGCCCGGCACTATCAATTGCCACCACATAGGCCTCATAAAAGCGGGTGGGGTCAAGCCCGGTAAGCTGGGCCATAGGTTCCGTTGCTGTTTGCCACAGGCTGTCGTTCAGGTAAATATGGTAAAGCACTGGTGCTGGGTGGGTTACCGGCTGCCATGCCAGCATGGCTGTGGTATCGGTTTGATTGCTCAACGCCAAAAAGCTGGGTTTGGGCGGTGCCACCAGGGGTTCAGTACTTAGCTGCACATTGTCAATGGCCAATACGTGCTTACAGCAACGGTTGCTGGGTTGAAAGTAAAACCGCAGCCTTACCTGCTTGCCCCAAAAACCATCAAGGTTTACACTGCGGTGCAGCCAATTGCTGCTTGCACTTGTGGCCTCCCAAACGGTATGCCAGGTATAGCCGTTCACAGATGCCTGCACAGTCAGGTCAGGCACTTGCTTTAAGCTGTAATAGTACTGAAAAGTTAAGGTAAGCTGCCCCACCGGCAGGTCAAGGCAGGGGCTTACCAGCACAGCTTCGGCGGCTCGGTAGTCTGGATTCAACGCATTTGTATAATATACATACCCGTTGCCACTGGCTGCGCTTGCAGGCAGGTGATCAATTAATTCACCGCCCGCTGCAAAATGCTGAAAGCGGAATAGGTTGCCTGCTTCATTGCCCCAGGCCAGGTGCTGCTCAAAGCTTTCGGCATAGCCAAGGCTATCTACGGCAATTGCCGCATCACAAAGCAGGCTGGCTGCCGCAGTAGTAAAGGGCAAAGCACTGCTTGGGGGTGAGGCAAGCCCCACTCTGTCTTTGGCCATGACCGTAACCTGATAGCTGGTGTTTGGTATTAACCGGTATAAGGTTAAAGCGGTATCGGCCGTGGTACCATACAGGCTTCCATTCACCCATATCTCATAACTTAAAGGCCCAATATTGTCGGTGCCGGGGTGCCAGCTTAGGGTGGCCTGTTGGGGCAACACCTCCCCCACTGCTAAGGTATGCGGAGCGGTTGGCGGGGTTACATCTGGCTCCAGGGTGGTAAATACCAGCGGTGCCGAGGGGGCTGACTGCAGGCCTATAGGGCCATCAACCGCCTGCACCGTCAGGCTGCAGGTTACGCCAGGTTCCAGGCCCTGAAGGGTAGCAAAAGTATCAGGGGTTACAGCCACCAGCTGGCTGTTCAGGTACAGGTTGTACTGGTTCATAAAATGGTTATCGGATGCTGGTGGCCAGTGTGCCGTTACAAAAACATCGCCAGTATCGGCCAGCGCCAGCCCAACGGGCGGGGCGGGTGCCAGGGTATCGGGCACCCCACCGTTATTAACCAGCAACGCCAACTGATCTACCTGGGCATTTACAACACCAGTTAAAGTGGCACTTACCACCAACCGTAATGCTACGCGGCTACCCACAAAGGGGGCCAGGCTCAGGGTGGCAGTGCGCCAGGGTGTTGGGCCCTGGTTTTTATCGGCCACCACCTGCCCCACCGGCTGCCAGGCATAGCCATCTGTAGTGGCTTCAATGGCATAGGTTAACTGGGCCTGTGGGTCAAAATCATTATAATACTGAAAGTGAAAGCTGGCCGATTGTGCGGCGGCCAGGTCAAAGCAAGGCCCTGTTAAAACGGCGCGCTGGCCCCCGCCTACTTTTAACCTGCGGATGCCCAGGCTGTTGTTGCCTTGGGGCAGGCCATTGCTGTTGCTGGCATGCCCCCTGGTATAAAAGCCCAAGCCACCAAACAGGCTTTGCGCCCATGGCTGCTGCGTGCTGTCTTCAAAAGTAACTACATAAGGAAAGGTGCCCACAGCAGCCACGCAGTTTAGGGCATTGGGCGTGGTGGTAAAGGTGGCCGGGGCCGAAAGGCCAGAAAAGAGGTTGCTTGCATCTGCCGCCCTTACCTGTAGCGTATAAGTGGTGCTGCCCTGTAGCAGGTCGGTCAGGTCATACAGCGAGTCAACAGCCGGGGCAAGGGCAGCCAAAGTATCATTCAGGTAAAGCTCATAATGCCGCAGGCGGCCAGGCACGGGCTGCCACCGGGCTACATAGGCTGTATTACCAGCCTGGTTGGTGGTTTCAGTTACCTGCACGCCAGTCGGGGTTGCAGGTGGCATGGTGTTACCCTGGCCACCATCGCCCACAGTCACCAAAAACTCATCAAACCCCACCCGGTTAAATGGGGCCTCGCCCACATCATTCACAATAAACTCCAGTATAATAATGGTGCCTACATAGTCTTTTAAGTCAATGGTATGGTACTGCCAGGCATCACCCAGGCTGCCGCTGGCCTCCCAAAGCACTTCTTCGCCATTGGCTGCGGTAAAAATATTCAGCCTGATGTTGCTGTTGTTTGGCCCAAACATGTGGTACCAAAAGCTAAAGCTGGCGCTACTCTGCCCTAATAAATCAATGCAGTAGCTAATTAGCCGCGGGGGGTAATTTCTGTAACTTGGGGCAACCAACAAATACTGCGGACCAAATACAGGGCCCTCTGGGCCTGTGCCGGCTGTTACGCGCCCTTCACCAGCCACATCAATTTCGCTATAGCCCCATGTTGCACAATAATACCCTTCAGCACCCAGCTGGCTATCAGGCACGTAATGGCAGGTGTCAAAACTATCAATAAAAGGAAACCTGAAGGTATAAGGCCTGGTATAGTCACAAATGTCACCAGGGTTGCTGCCCTGGCCCCACCCTGCAACGGGCAGCAACAGCAGGCCAACAAATAAAATTTGCTTGATGTAGTACATCATAAAAGTAAAGCGGTAAAAGTATATGCAACTTGCGTGCTAAAAATCCTTGCCACAAACATACTGATAAATTGCTTCAGTGCAAACCACCCCTACCCCGGCAGGCACAGCAGAAGTAAAAAACAAAAAAACACCCCCAGCAGGGCCGGGGGTGTGGTACAGGGGTATTTTGCAGGGGTAGCGTTATATGGTCTCAAACAAATCTTCAATAGGCTTGCGCACCTTGGGGGCGTTGGCCGTCTGGTCTTCTGCACTGCGGTAACCTATGGTGGCAATCACGGCCGATTTCAGGCCTTTGGCTTCCAGGCCAAGTATCTCGTCAAACTTGGCTGCCTCAAAGCCTTCCATGGGGCAGGCATCAATCTGCAACTCGCCGGCGGCGGCCAGCAGGTTGCCCAGGGCAATGTACGTTTGCTTAGCCATCCACTGGTCTTTGGCCTCTTCAGGAAAAGCCCCAATTGTTTTCTTCATAAAATCGCCATAGCCCTTCAGGTCGGCTACGCTCATGCCCTGCGTATCGGCCTTCAATTGCAGGTACTCGTCAATCTGGGCATCGCCCATGTCTTTAATGGTACAGAACACAATTACGGCCGAGGCCTCGGTAATCTGTGCCTGGTTCCAGGCGGCAGGCTTCAGTTGTTCGCGTAAGGCTTCATCTTCAATAATCAGCACTTTGTACAGCTGCAGGCCGTAGCTTGAGGCCGATAGTTGAATGGCTTGCTTCAGTTGTGCCAGGTGCTCGGCACTTACTTTTTTGGTGGCATCAAAACGTTTGGTGGCATAGCGCCACTGTAAACTCTCTATTAAGCTCATAAGTTATGTTGTGTTACTTGTGTAGTCAATGAAACGGGTCATACATCAGGGCCAAATATACACCAATTCCCCTAATTAATGTTGCAACATAGAAGTTTATTGTAAGAAACCAAACCTGCCAGCTACTCAGGG
>CAZXTW010000468.1:0-5501 GCA_964643525.1 uncultured Roseivirgaceae bacterium | reverse complement strand
AACAGGGGGCGTTCTTCAACAATGGTGCTGGCGGTGCTTACGGCACTGGCACTGAACCAGCCCACGGCCACGGGCCCACTGGTATTGGCATTGATGATGTTGGTGGGCACATTGGCCAGCGGCAGGGCAAACAGCCCGCCGTTTTGCAGCTGGTTGCGCATTTGCTCAAAGAAGAAGTACGTATCGTTGGTAATAGAATAGATCTCTACGGCCACGGTATCGCCTACTTCTAATGGGGCCAGCTCATCATCATCTTCAGCCTCATCAGGAAAACGGTTAATGCCCTCGCGGATGGGCGTAATGAGGTACTGCCCGTCAATATTGCCACCAGCGCTAAAGGCTGCGTCATAGGCAATGTTAATTTCTTCTGGCTTATCTAAATACACCCCGTTTTTAAAGGCGCGGATCCAATAGGTATCACCCCGGCCTTCAAAATCTCTGGCAAAAACTGAAGCGTAATAGCCCTCTGGCGAGCCCAGCTCTGAAGGGCGGTTTTCAAACTGAATAGAGTCAATAGGCATGACGCGGTTCATAAAGCTGGTGGCCTGGTAGGTTTGGCCCTGCACGCTAACCCGCAGGCTGTAGCCCCGGCCAATGGCCCCCATGACCTCATTGCCGGTGGGCGTCCACACATAATTGCCGTTGCCCTGGTCGTCAAAATCGTACGTGCGGCCATCGGTATCGGTTACCGTTACTATGGCACCGGGCACGCCATCAGTAAAGGTATTGTCAAAATAAGCCTGGGTTTGCGTAACGCGGATGAGCTGGGTGCCGGGCTGGTCAGTAATAAAGCCATCAATGGCCAGTACAGGCTCTGACTCATCAAGCGATACATTAATTACATCTTCGCAGGCGGTGGCCAGCACCACAAGGCAGGCCAGCAACAATATTTTATAGGTAGGTTTCATGGCGTTGCTTGGTTAAAATTTAAAGTTGTAAGACACGGAGGGGATGAAGTTGCCTATGATAGACAGGCGGGTGGCCTCTGTAGTAACAGGCTGGCCCACCGTGCGGCGGTCGGCCTGTGGGTTAAAGTAAATAGAAAACGGGTTGCGCTTGCCATATACGTTGTAGATAGAAAACACCCAGTAATCCTGGTTGCGGCGGCCTGGCTTGCGCTTGCCTTGCAGGGTGGCCGAGAGGTCAAGCCGGTGATACAGGGGTATGCGCACATTGTTGCGGTCATTCCGGGCATTGTAGGGTATGGCATAGCCCTGCAGCTCAAACCGGTCTGTAGGGAAGGTGGCCGGCGTGCCACTAATCAGGGCAAAATTGGCTGAAAACGTCCACCGTTTGTTATATTCATAAAAGCCTACCAGGTTAAGCTTATGGGTTTGGTCAAAGCGGTTGGGGTACCACTGGTCATTATTAATGCCATTGGCGCGCACCTCAGAGCGGGCCAGGGTGTAGGCGGCCCAGCCGGTAAACTGGCCTTCCTTCTTTTTTACGTACAGTTCTAAGCCATAGGCACGGCCCTTTGCATTAATCAGGTCGCCCTCTAAAAAACGGTTCAGCAGCAGGTCGGCCCCGTCAATATACTCTACCAGGTTGTCATAGTCTTTATAATACACCTCGGCGCTGGTTTCCCAGGTGTTTTCCTTAAAGTTGCGGAAGTAGCCCACTACCCACTGGTCGGCCACTGAAGGCTCAATATTATTGGTGCTTGGCGTCCACACGTCAAGCGGGGTGGCAGCGGTGGTATTGCTTACCAGATGAATGTACTGGGCCATGCGGTTGTACGAGCCCTTGATGCTGCTAAAGCTGTTGAGCTGGTACTTGAATGAAATGCGGGGCTCAAGGTTTGAGTAGGTCTGTATGCTCTCCCACTGGTCAAACTCCCTTGAGCTCACGGGCTCGCGGCGGGTGGCAGGCGCTTCGGCCGCAGCATACTCATAGGCGGTGCCTTTGCCCATGTAGTTAAAGTGTGAAAAGCGCAGGCCGTACTGAAAGCTCAGCTTATCGCTTACTGTTTGCTCATTGCCCAGGTACAGGCTGCTTTCAAGGGCATACTTGTTGTCAAGGCTAATGTCAGTTACCTGGCCGGTGTTTTGGCTTACGGCATTGCCGGGCTCAAAATCATACAGAATGGCCTGCCCGCCAAATGTAAGCAGGTTTTTAGGGTTAATGTAATAGCTTAGCTCGGGCTTGATGCTGTAGTTTACAATGCGGCTGTCCCAGTCAAACGTATCTTCATCTTCGCCAAAGCCCAGCTGGTAGTCATAGTTGCTGTAAACCACAGTCAGGTTGCTGAACAGGCGTTCGTTAAACAGGTGGTTCCACCTGAAGGAGGTGGTGGCGTTGCCCCAGTTGAACTTAAACACATCATCAACATCAAAATTATCGCGCCCAAAATAGCCTGAGAGGTACACGCGGTTTTTTTCGTTAATGTTGAAGTTGGTTTTGAGGGTAAGGTCATAAAAATTGAACACGCTGCCGCTCAGGTCGTCGTTCAAAAATGGCTGGGCCAGCACGTCTATGTACGAGCGGCGCCCCGAGACAATAAATGAAGATTTATCTTTTTTAATGGGGCCCTCTACGGTGAGGCGGCTGAATATAAGGCCGGCCCCGCCAGATACTGACAGCTTTTTGTTGTTGCCTTCTTTCATGCGCACATCAAGCAATGACGACAGCCGGCCGCCGTATTGGGCAGGTATGCCGCCCTTAACCAGCTTTACATCTTTCACCGCATCAGGGTTAAATACAGAAAAGAAGCCAAACAGGTGTGATGAGTTGTACACGGGGGCTTCATCAAGCAGCACCAGGTTCTGGTCAACACTGCCGCCCCGCACGTTAAAGCCGGTGGCACCCTCGCCCACGGTGCTTACGCCGGGCAGCAGCTGTATGCTCCTGATCACGTCAACCTCGCCCAGCAGGGCAGGCACCTTTTCAATGGTGCTGATGTCAAGCTTGGCGCTGCTTACCTCAATATTGCTGATGTTGGCATCAATGGCTTCGCTGCTAATCACAACCTCTTCAAGCGCTACGCCTTCTTCTGCCAGCTCAATATCTATACGCTTGTTGTCGCTCAGGCTTTCAGTGGTGGTTTGCGTTACGTAGCCCACATAACTGTAAATGATGGTGTACTGGCCGGGGGGGATGGTAAGCGAGTAAAAGCCGTATACGTTAGAGCTGGCCCCAGTGCCCAGCTCTTTCACAAATACGGTGGCGCCAATGAGGGTTTCGCCAGTTTCTTGCTCTTTAATGTAACCGCTTAGGGTAATGTTTGGGTTCTGGGCCCTGGCAGGGGCCACCCAAAGGGCAGTTACGAGGCACAACAGCGCCGGCAACAGCCAACCCATTGCTTTAAGGTGATGAGTAACCATGAATTATTGTTTTATACTTAGTTTGATACCGTAGTAATAAGCTGTTGTTGGCCACAGCAAAGCCGAGGCCATAAAAAAGCCCCTGGTAAGCAGGTGGTTAAGCCTGCCTTGGGTAGACCAGAATGTTACAGAAGTGCGTTATAAGACGTTTGCGATGCAAATGTAATGCAGAATTTGAAAACGCCCCCCAATACTGGTTTTAATGATTTGTTATACTTACAACAGCGGCAATATGGCAGGGTTAACGGGCTGTGCACACCAGGGGCGCACGCTACGAAATATTATGGCCCTGAAGCCTGGCATAAGGTGTATTATTATTCTTTTTTGGGTATGTTTAGTGATAAGAAAGAAAATGGAATATTACAATCACATGGTTGCACTGCCTGACTGTACTAGATTAGCACAAAGGATGAGCATATATGGCTGAGCGTAAAGTAGAAGCACCTGTAGTGGTTAATTATGAACAGCTGCTGGCTGCGCATTTTCCTGACTGGGTGGTGTTGACCGATGCCACGGGGCAGGTGTTGTGGAGCAATGATTTGGCAGCGCAGTTTTATGGCCTGCCTGGCCAACAGTTGCAGGGGCGGTTGTTTTATGAGTTGTTTCATGCACAAGATGGGGCCCTGCTGCAACAAACGCATAGTGCCCTGGGTAGCGAAAAGCCAGCAGCCGGGCTGCCTGCCATGCGCCTGGCCTGTGCCGATAAGAATTTAAAGTATGTTGAGGTGCGCAGCCAGTACCTGGCACCCAACAACAACCAGCCTGCCCAGCTGTTGTGTATTTGCCGCGAGGTAGCCGGCAAAAATACGCTGATGCAGCCCCCACAGCTTGACCTGTTTAATTATGGGCCGGTGGTGCTGTTTAACTGGCACCTTGACGAGCGGTGGACGGTGAATTTTGTAACTGATAATGTGGTGCGCCTGCTGGGTTATGCCCCCCATGATTTTACCAGCGGCCAGGTAGGGTACCTGCAGCTGGTGCACCCTGAAGACCATAAGCATGTGTTGGCAGCCGTGGCTGCTTTTAAGGATGAACGCGTAAAGGATGGCGAGCTGATTTACCGCCTGAAGCACGCCGAGGGCCATTATGTGTTTGTAAGAGATTACTCAGTGGCCATTTATGACGAGCGCAACGAGCTGACCAACGCTTTTGGTTATATACATAGCATGAGCAGCGAGGTGTATAATGAGGCCCAGCACCACGAAGATGTGGCGATGTACCGGCAGGTGATTGAACGCTCTGTAGACCTGATTTGTCTGCACGACCTTGACGGCAGTTTTTTGTATGCCTCGCCAGTGGCAGAGCCATTGCTGGGCTATACGCCCATTGCGCTGGTGGGCAAGCAACCTACAGCTTATGCCCACCCCGACGACCGCGCAGAGGTAGCTGCGTTTTTTACGGCCACCCCACCCGAGGCAACAGCCAAAGAGCTGACCTACCGCTTTTTGTGTGCCAATGGCGAGTACCGCTGGATACAGACAGAGAAAGACCTGATTAAGGACCGCGAAGGGCAGGTATACCAGTTGCAAACGTTTAGCCGCGATGTGACTGACAGCCTGCGTATACGCAAAGAGGCCGCCCAGCACCAACAGCTGGTGCAGGCCATTCTGAACAACTCGCCTGCCTATTTTTATGTGTATGATTTTGGGTTGAAGGCCAATATTTATGCCAACGACAGGCTGCGCGATTTGCTGGGGTATGACCCTGGCCACCATGATACGGAACATGATTTTATGGAGTTTTTGCTGAACAGCGAGCAGTATGCTGATACGAACAGGCAGTTTTGGCAAATACAAAAGGCCGCTGATGGCAGCGAGCTGGTGTTGGAGTATAAGGTGGCCCATAAAAACGGGCACGATGTGTGGCTGCAAAACCGCATAGTGCCATTTAAGCGTGACGAGCACAACCGCGTAAGCCAGGTTATTGGCCTGATTGAAGATATTACCCAGCGCAAGCTGAACGAGCTGGCCACTAAGCAGCAGAAAAACCGGGTAGAAGGCCTGCAGCAGATTATTGCCGGGGCCGACCAGGCTTTTGCCGCACAAATGCCGGCCATTTTAAATTATGCAGTAGAGGCTACCGGGCTGGCCACAGCCATTTTTCAGGTAGCCAATAGTGAGGGCAGCACCACAGATTTTGTAACGGGCCGTGCACATATACCCAAAGGATTTGAAGTAG
>CAZXTW010000467.1:0-5507 GCA_964643525.1 uncultured Roseivirgaceae bacterium | reverse complement strand
CAGCCACAGGGCCAACCGGCCCTGGCTGCCTACTACACCGCAGCCCAGCCGTTAACCACGGCTGCCCTGCGCCAGCACTTGCAGCAGCAACTGCCAGAGTACATGCTGCCTGCTTACTACACGGCCCTGCCCGAAATGCCGCTCACGGCCAACGGAAAGCTCAACAGAAAGGCCCTGCCACAGCCTAAGGCAGCAGGCAGCCAGGCCATCAAACAACCTCAAAACAAACTGCAACAGCAGTTGGCAACGATCTGGGCTGAGGTGTTGCAGCTGCCTGAGCAGCAAATTGGCATTACTCAAAACTTCTTTCAGTTGGGGGGGCACTCCATCAAAGCCATACACCTCATTAACCTGGTGGCGCAGCATTTGGGCCGCCACCTGCAGGTGCGCAGCATATTTGAGCACCCCAGCATTGAAGCCCTGGCCACTTATTTAACACAGGCCCAACCGGCCGCCGTAGCCATTACGCGCCAGCCCGACCAGGCCTTTTACCAGGCTTCGGCGGCGCAGCAGCGCCTGTACTTCCAGCAAATGCTTAACCCGGCCAGCCTGGCCTACAACATATCTGGGGCCTTGCAAATTAAAGGGCCGGTAAGCATTGCCCGCATCAGGGGCACCCTGCAACAGCTCATTGACAGGCACGAGGCCCTGCGCACCAGCTTTCAGCTAAGCAACGAGCAGGTGGTACAGCAAATACATGCAGATGCCCCACTGGCATTCAGCATTATTGATGAGGCCGCCTTTAACAGCCCGCAGGCCGCCTACCAGGCCTTTGTGCGCCCGTTTAACCTGGCCCAGCCCACCCTGTTCAGGGCCGCCATGCTCATGGGCCAAACGCACAACCTGCTGTTGATTGACATACACCATATTGTGTGCGATGGTATTTCGTACAACCTGCTGGTAAACGACTTTGTGAGCCTGTACGAAGGGCACACCCTGGCACCCAACCCCCTGCGTTATGTTGACTTTGCCGCCTGGCAACAACAGAACACCAGCCAACACCAGGCACACAAAGCCTACTGGCAGCAGCAGTTAAGTGGTGACCTGCTCGAGTTAGACCTGCCCGTTATGCAAGACCGCCACGAGGTGCTGATCGAGGCTGCACAAACCAAAACCATTACCCTGGAAGGGGCCGCCTACCAGCAGCTTATTGCCTTTGCTGCCGGTAAAAACAGCTCTAAATATGCCCTGCTGCTATCAGTTTACTACCTGTTGCTGGCCAAGCTAACCGGCCAGACTGATGTAATTATTGGCACTGATGTGGCCGGCCGCTCAGACACCACCCTGCAACCCATTGTGGGCTCATTTGTGAACATACTGCCCCTGCGGGTGCAGGTAGCGCCAGACCTGCCTTACGATGCGTTTCTTGACCATGTAAAGCAAACCGTGGTTGAAGGCTTTGCCCATCAGGACTTTCAGTTTAACCAAATGGTTGACCTGCTTGACCGTGCCGACAGTATGGGGGCCAACCCCATTGCTCAGGTACACTTTGCCTTTGCTGATTTTGCTGAGGCCAGCCATAAGCTTGCCTCTATTAGTTTTGAGCCAATTACCCTGCAACGCCAGCAAACCACCCAATATGAGTTTAAGATAGAAGCCTTTGACCAGGGCAACAGCATACAGGTAGACCTGATTTATAGCCCTGAGTTGTATGACGAAGGGTTTATAGAGGTCATGGCCAACTACTATGGCAATATGCTGCGCACCATCTTAACAGATCAAAACCCCAGCATTGAATCAATAGCCCTTGAGGGCAACTATGCTGAAGCCTAACCCCAACTAGCAAAAAACAAAAACATCAATACAGTATGATTTTTCAGGAAGCACTTCGCCAGAGCTTGCAGGCGCACGGCCCGGCTGTGGCCATTGAAACGCCACAGCAGCGCGTTACCTACAGCGACTTGAGCCAACAGGCCGATAAAATTACCCAGCTGTTGCTCAGCAAGGGGCTACCTGCCCAAACGCCGGTAGGCATTACCCTAACTGACAGGGCCGCCCTGATAGCTGCTGTAATTGGTGCGGCCAACGCCCGTATGGTGTTTGTACCGCTAGACCCCGCCCTGCCTGCCCAACGCAAGCAAAGCCTTGTTGCAGAACTTGACCTGCCTTTGTTAATAGGCACTACCAACGCTGGTTATGACGGGCCTGAACTGCTCAATTACCAGGCTGCCATGGAGGTAACCCACCAGCCAGTTGACTACCCGGCCTGTGCCGCCAATGACAGCCTGTATGTGTACTTTACCTCAGGCTCAACAGGCAGGCCCAAAGGCATTATAGGCAAAAACTGTAGCCTTACACAGTTTATACAATGGGAGGTAACCGAGTTTGGTATTGACGCCTCAATACGTGTTAGCCAACTCATTAGCCCTTATTTTGATGCCTTTTTGCGTGATGTATTTGTGCCGCTAATGGCTGGCGGCACCCTGTGCATACCCCCAACCACTGACGACCTGTTTACCCCAGAGGTGCTGAGCCAGTGGCTGCACACCGCCGCAGTGCAATTGGTGCATTGCGTGCCCAGTGTATTCAGGTTGTTTGGTACTGATAACCTGACTGAGGGCAGCTACCCTGCCTTACAATATGTCTTACTATCGGGCGAAAAAATTGCCCCGGCACTGCTCAAGCCCTGGTACCAGGCCCTGGGCAACCGCGTGCAGCTGGTTAACCTGTACGGTACCACTGAAACCACCATGGTAAGAACCAGCTACCGCATACAGCCGGCTGATGTGAAGAAACCTAAAATACCAATTGGCCAGCCCATTGCCGGTACTGAGCTGGTGGTGGCCAAAGATGCGCAGCTTACGCCATGCAGCCCTTTTGTAGCGGGCGATTTGTACATTGTATCTAAATACCTCACCAAGGGCTACCTCAACAACGAGGCTTTAAATGCCCAGCGATTTGTGCCTGTTAAGGTGGGCACAGCGCAAGAGGCAGTTGCCTTTAAAACGGGCGATAAGGCCCGTATGGTGGCCGGGGGCCAGGTAGAGCTGATTGGCCGTGAAGACCGCCAGGTGAAGCTGCGCGGCATCAGGGTAGAGCTTGACGAGCTGGAAAATGTGCTGTTGCAGCACCAGGCAGTAAGCCAGGCCGCCGTAACCATGCAGCAGGCAGAGGGGCAGGATGTATTGCTGGCCTTTGTCGTGACAACCCTTGGCAATACTGAACCGTTAAATCAATGGCTGGGCCAGCACCTGCCGGCCTATATGCTGCCAGCGGCTGTAGTAGCTGTGCCTCACTTTCCGCAGTTAAGCAACGGCAAAATAAACTACAAGGCCCTGCTGGCCATGCGCCAGACCAAAACTGTGGTGGCCCCAGCCAGCCCAACTGAGCAAGCGCTGCTCACCATCTGGAACGACATTCTGGGCAGTAAAGAAATTTCAGTTGACGATAACTTTCACCAGATAGGGGGCAACTCCTTATCGCTTATGCGCCTCACGGCACGCATTTACAAGGCGTTTAATGTGCGCATACCCCTGCAAGAGCTGTTTAAAAACCTAAGCATTCAAAAGCAGGCTGCTTTTATTGACAAGGCCGCACAAGACAATGCCTACGTCATTGAACCAGCCCAGCCAAAAGAAAGGTACCACCTGTCGTCGGCGCAAGAGCGCATCTACTACTTTTACCAGCTTGATAAAAGCAGTACGGCCTTTAACATGCCTATTGCCTGGCAGTTGGGCCCTGATACAAATATTGACCAGGTAAAACATGCCCTGCGCCAGCTGGTGCAGCGCCATGAAAGCCTGCGCACCAGCTTTGTGTTTGAACAGGGGCAGGTTTACCAGCGGGTGCATGAAGGGCTAGACCTGGCTATTGAAACGGTTGCCGTTGAGGCCGGGCAGCTCAACCCAATGCTGGCCCGGCTTATTACCCGGTTTGACCTCACTGAGGCACCCCTGTTCAGGTGCTTTATTGTGCAGGTTACCAACGGCCCCACGGTACTGCTGGCCGATATGCACCATATTGTGTGCGACGGTGCCTCGCAAATGAACCTGCTCAATGATTTTGCTACCCTGTATGCTGGCCAGCAGCCTGGGCGGCTACCCCTGCAATACAAAGACTATGCTGAGTGGGAGTACCAGTTTAAGTTTACAGCCGATTATATTAAGCACCGAGAGTTTTGGCTCAAGGCCTTTGAAGGAGGGCAGGTGCCCGAACTGGCCCTGCCTACTGAGGGCGGCCCCACCAGCAACCGGGGGGGCAATATTACCTTCAGCATTGACAAGGCGCAGGTAGAGCCCATTGTGGCGGCCCTGCAAGGGGGCGATGTAACCACCTTTTCAGTATGGTTTACTTTGTATTTTGTATACCTGAGCCAGATAACCGGCCAGCACGATATTGTGGTGGGCACCAATACCACAGGCCGCACCCAGGCCGATGTAGACAAGCTGGTGGGCATGTTTGCCAAAACACTGCCAATCAGGCAGCAGCTAAGACCCGAGCAGCAGTTTACCGCCCTGTGCAGCCAAATACACCAGTACCTGGTACAGGCCAGCAGCAAGCAGGTGTATGACCTGGTTGATGTGATGGCAGAACTGAATAAAGACCGGGCCACGCCAATTGGCCAGCTGTTCAGCACCATGTTTGTGTACCAGAATTTTGAGCAGCAGCAGGCCCGCTTTGAGGCTGACCACCTACAGGAGTACCCCCTGGCAGATACAGCCGCCAAATACCCCCTTACGCTGTATGCCCATGAAGGGCCCCACAGTTACCAGTTCAGGTTTGAGTACTTGCTGAGCCATTTTACCCAGGCCGATATGGAAGTGCTCATTGACCAGTTTGTGCAGCTGGTGCAACGCGTGGCGGCCCAACCAGCCAGTCAGTTGATTGACTTTGCCCCTGAGCCCCAAAATACGGGCAACCAGGCAGCAGCGCCAGAGGCCTTTAGCTTTGACTTTTAACACCAAACCGTAACCCTAATCATAACTTCACCATGGCCATAGCGAGTAAACTCAAGCTTGACCAGATGCGGGCCAACCAGGATACGGCCCTTGCCGCTTACTGGCAACAGCGGCTGGCTGGTTTTGACTTTGAGCAGCACCATGAACAAACCACCGAGCCACCCACTGGCGGGGCAGGTACCGGCAGTGCCGTACTTAACGCCACCGTTCGGCAGCGCCTGTACAAACTGGCGGCCGTGCCAGAGGCGCGTCTGGTGGTACTCATGGCTGCCTATGGCATATTACTAAATAAATACAGCCGCAGTGCCCAGGTGGCCGTGCTGGTACCGGCGCTTGCCAGGCAGCGCCTTAACCGCACCGTGCCCGTGCGCCTGCCTGCTATAGAAACGCTTACCTTCAGGCAGCTGCTGGGCCAGCTTAAGCAGGCGGCTTTTCAAGACCTGGCACAGGCCAACTACCCGTTGCATGCCATAGCAGGCACCACCGAAGCACAGCTGGGGCAACTGCCCTTGTATGCCTTTACGCTTAATGAGGTGCACGATACCCACCCGCTTAAGTCAGTTTCAGTGGCCCTGCACCTGCAGGTGGTGGCCCGCAATGAGGTAACCA
>CAZXTW010000466.1:0-5530 GCA_964643525.1 uncultured Roseivirgaceae bacterium | reverse complement strand
AGGCCCGACGACCTGGGTAAGTCATTTTTAGAGCTGTACGATACCCTGGGCGCTCAGTTTGAGCATATAGAGCGCGACGTGTTTGATGTGCTGAAGGCCCACCACATACAAACTGCAGAAAATGCCGGCTCAAAAGGGTTTATTGCCCCCGCAGCCGAGCATGGCGACCTTGACAAGCTGTTTTCGCTAACGCTTGAAGTACTGGGCGGCACCAGCCAGCTGGTATCAATGAGCCCGTACTTTAACGTAAAAACCTTTTATGAAGAGAAGCTGCTGGCTAGCTTATACAATAATGATGATGCTCTGGTGGTGCAGCTGCAACAACAACTGCTGGCCCAGGAGCCGCCCCTGGTGGCGCACGATGTGTTGGCGCAGTACCTGCCCAGCTATACTTACCTGAGCCACCATGAAGTAACCGCCCCGCTGGTGTTTGACCTGCTGCTGCAGGCCACACCCTTTACGCAATACATAGCCAGTAAGCTAAGCCCTGAAACCAACCAGTTGCTGTATGCCTATGAAGGCAAAGGCCAGGTAGCCCCTGCCCTGCAACACGCCCTGGCCCAGGAGCTGAACCAGAAGGTCATTAAAGACCCCTACCTGTTTCAAAAAAACATTGCTTACTTCCAGCCCCTGCCGCTAAGCACCGCTGTGCTTGACCTGGCCTATGCGCTCAACAAAACGTTTTTAACCCAGTATTATACTGAGCAGTTCAACACCAGCCCTGAAGCATTTGGCAACAACAAAGCCAACCTGCAGGCGGTACTGGCCAAGCTGGCCTATACTGAGCTGCCCTCTGCCCCGCCCATGCATGACACCATGCGCCTGAACCGGCTGCTGTTTGATTTTGCGGGCACCTTTCAAAAGCAAAAGCCGTGGGTAAAGCAGCCCCTGTCCATCCCCAACCGCCACCAGGTACGCGAGGCATTAAAGCGCCGGTTTAATGCACTGCTCACTGATGACCGCACTGCTGCCAACAGCCTGTTTGCCGCATTGCTGGCCAACCATGCTGATGCGGCCGACCTGCAAACGCAGTATGCCAACGACCAGGTAATGCTCAGGCGCTTTCTGGTTGAATCAATCCTGCTCTATGAGGTCAAACACCTGTACCGCAGCTACCAGGAGCGCCTGCAGGCATTAATTAAAGTATTAAAAGCAGGGGCAGCCACCAAGCAGGGCATTAAAGATATTGTAGCGGCCAACTTTGGCATGACGGGCCACGACCCTGAGGTGCTGAAGGCCAAGCAGCTGATTGAAATCAAAGAGTTTGACCCCAGGCCCACCACCTTTATTAACCAGGAGGTGGCCCTGTTTGAGCGTTTTAGCCTGACCAATACCAATAAAGACCCGGCCACGCCAGAGGTGCGCCTTACCATGCTTGACTCAAGCATTACGAGCCTGCGCAACATTAGCTTTATTGAAGCGGGCACTGGCAAGGCCTTTACCGTGAAAACTACCATGAAGGCGGGCGATTCGCTGGCCTTTAAAGATGGCAAGCTCACCTTTAACGGGGTGTATTCAAGCAAACCTATTGAAGGCACCATACACCAGCTGCCCTCAGAAAAACAGGTGCAATGGTATGTTGATGCTGAAATACTGGCCAACAACACCCAGCAATACGGCCGCTATGGCCGCTACAACAAGCAGCCTTTTGGCATGGGGGTATTCATTAACCCGCAAGAGCCTGTGGTAAAGGTTGAAGTACTGTCTGAAAAGCTTACCTATGGCACCTTTAGCGTAGTCATACCGTGGCATATACCCGGCATTACTGACAAGTTTGCCGAAACTACCGACCACCCCCGCCATATGATCAAGGCGCTGATTGACAAGGTAAAAGCTGCCGGGGTGGAAGCTAAGGTGGCTTACTTTCAGAATTTTGCTGAAGCGCATCAGCTGGATGACCAGCTGAACCTGCAACTGGGTGGCCATGCGTTGAGCGAACAACATGATGTAACCGACGAGTTTTCAATTGACAGCCGCCTGGGCCATACCGAAGTGCACGATGTGCAGGACCAGTTCAGGGCCAGCGGCGTGTTTGGCTATACCGAATTCGGAAGTGGCAACACATTTGGATAATGCAACAATACAGATCATGATTAATACAACACACGATATTTTAGGCAAGCTTACCATCCTGAAGCATAACGCCTCCGGTAACCTGATTGACCAGCGCGTTACCCATAACAGCATTACCACCGCCGGGCGCCAACTGGTGGCCGATTTATTTACCTTTAACATCAATGGCGATAAGGAAGATAAAATTAAGCGGATCAGTAAAATGCACCTGGGCGGCTCGCAAGCCCCGTTTAATGCAGCCCACAAAGGCCTGCTTGATGAAATTGGCCAAACAGATATCATATCATTTGAGCCAGTGCCCACTGGCAACGACCGCATACAAATTAGAATAGTGGGCGAGCTGGGCACTGATGATTGTAATGGTGAATTGAAAGAGGCCGGCCTGTTTACTGATGGCGCACAGCCCATTATGTACAACCGCGTTACGTTTGATACCATTACCAAATCGCAAGAGTTTAAGCTAACCCTTATCTGGGACCTGACCTTTTAACCTGAAAACCCTCATGGCAAAGTATACACATAAGAATAGAAATAGCGGCGATACCATACTGGCAGACGAGTGGAACGTAATGGGCCAAAAGGTAGAAAGCCTGAACAACCGGTTTGATGATGACAGTGCCACCGTTAAAGGCCCGCTGAATGTTGAAGGCAACGTGGCCGCCAATACCAAGGGCAATACCATTAACCTGACCAGCAATTGGCAGGGCACGCCCGATAGTGCTACCAACATAGCCGAAATCAGCAACGATACCGGTACGTACAAAACATTAATGCTTGTGGGCAACCGCTCGGCCGGGGGGCCGCGCCGGGTATCAGTGTATGATAAGCTGGAGGTTAATGGCAACCTGACCATTACCGGCAGCCAAAACAAGCTGGAGGTAGATGAGCAAAGCAGTGCCAACGTGCGCTGTGCCAATTTAAATATTGGCCATAGCAGCCGCCGTGGCTCACTGGGCCGGGCTTTGGTTGATAATACCAATACCCTGGTATTGAACTATGCTACTGACTGGCGCGATGGCGTATTTATTTACGGCAATACCCGCATTGATAAAAGCCTGAATGTTGATGATGACCTGACCTTTGGCACCCTGAACAACCGCAAGTTTGTATTGCACTCGCGCGGGGGCACCAAAGACTTTTTACAGATTACTTATGACAATGCCAGCGGCAATTGGGACTATAACCAGGGCATTACCCTCAGGCGTGGGGGCAACGTAGGCATTGGTGTTAATGGGCCTGGTGGCAAGCTGCACGTCAGGCATATTGCCCAAAACGGCAATGGCGGCGCATTGATTATTGATGCGCCAGGCTCACCCAGCCTGAGAATGGGCGTTAATACGACTTACGCCTGGGTACAAAGCCATGGAGCCAGGCCCCTGTACATCAATGAGCTCAGCAACCACACCATTATAAACCGGGCCAGTGGCAATGTAGGTATTGGCACCACCAACCCGGTAGAAAAACTGCACGTGGCCAGCAATGCCCGCATAGGCAGCAGTGGTGAAGAGCTGAAAATTGGTTACGTGGGCCACAGCAACTGGGCAGGTATTGCCCATGCCTCTTCTGCCACTACTGGTAAGTATGCCCTGATGCAAAGCAGCATTGGCACCACTTTGGTTAATGCCGCCAGCGGCAGAAACATCCATTTTAGAGAGGCCAATAATGACCGTATGGTACTGCGCAGTGGTGGTAATGTAGGTATTGGTACCACCACCCCGTCACATAAACTGGAAGTTAAAGGGGGTGATAACGTTGCCCTGTTTGAATCTACCGGTACCTCAGCCTACATCAGGCTGCATTCCAGCGAGGGTTTTAACAATCGGGTAGAGTTCTGCAACCGCTCTGGTGGGCGTGCCGCCATCTGGGTAGCTACTGCCGGCGATGCCTTCAATGTACTCAAAAACGGCCGGGTGGGCATTGGTACCATTACCCCGGCAGAAAGCCTTGATATCAACGGTAAGCTCAGAGTAACCAACTCAGACAATTACTGGCGTGCTTATATTGATAACAACAGCCGGAATAAGGGACTGGTATTCCACCTCAGAAAATCGCACCATGGTGGCCAAAGCAGTCGGTACATTATCTGGAATGGCGATGCCAACTGGGACCAGTTTTCTGACAAAAAGCTAAAAACCAACATAAAGCCAGTAACGGGCATACTTGACAAGCTGGTGAAGCTACAGGTCAAAACCTTTAACTGGAAAGACAACCCCGAGGGCGATGTTTCATTGGGCTTCACAGCGCAAGAGGTGCAGCCCCTGTTTCCTGATCTGGTAGGCACCCACGAAGAGCCCAACATTAAAGAGCAGGCACTTACGCTTAAGTATACGGCATTTGGCACCCTGGCAGTAGGGGCCATTAAAGAATTAAAGACTGTGGTTGACGACAACCAGGCCGCTATGAAAAAGCAGCTGGCGGCTATGAAAAAGCAAATAACTGAGCTCAAGAAGCAGCTCACACAACTGAAAAAGTAAGCCCGTGCTCAGCAGTTTTTATAACGATATAGCCGTTGCCCTGCGCAGGGGGCTGGTGGCCCTGAAGCTGCCTAAAGATAGTTTTGGCCTGAAACGGGGCAGCAACCAGCTGCCCTACTTTCAGGTAAGCGGCAGCCAGTTTACTGTAAAGGTGCCCCAGTTTAAAAAAACAGAGCACGACAGCCAGCTCATTGCCACGGCAGATACTTTTGTAATACCCAGGGCTACCGCACTGAAAAAGGGGCCTTTTGAGCTGCTCTTAACCCCATCAGCCATTACGGCCATTTCCATTACCACCAAGCCCGGTACCGCACAGGCCGCCATAGAAGCCTTAAAGGCCAATCAGTATACCCTTAGGGGCAATAAGCTGAGGCTGGCCGCAAACTACGCCCAGAATACTGAGCTGAACGTGGCCTACCAGTTTGAAGGCATTGAATTTGCTGACCGGTTTACGCAGCAGTTTACCCTTGATATTTTTGAGCCAGACCCCATTAAGGTAGAGCAGTATGTATTGTTAAGCATGGCGGCCATCTGGGTAGCCTGGGAGGGCCTGGTGGGCAAAGAGTACCGCCAGCTGGCAGGCCGCCTGGCCACCCAGGTAAAGCCTACCGAGCTGTGCTTTAACGGGCAGGTAACGCCCAGCCAGGATACAACTGGGGCAGCACAGGCCCAGCTTAACTTTGCCGTAAACGGGCTGCTCACCCTTGTTAAAATAACTACCGGTGGCCTGCACCGCATTCAAGAAGTAGACTTAGGCCAGGAGGTGGTTCATAAAGATGATGAGGGCGGCCTGACTATCACCCGCAATCAACCTTAGCCCCCCTCCAGGTTAAAGTGTACAGCCTTTCCGGTTGTGTTAAACATCAGGCGGGTTATTATCTGGTTGGCTGCTGGCACCACCTACAACTGGTAATGAGGCACTTACAGGTACAGTTACCTCAAGCTGCTGGCAGGCATTGCCGGCAGCTTGTTTGGTTGTATTA
>CAZXTW010000465.1:0-5540 GCA_964643525.1 uncultured Roseivirgaceae bacterium | reverse complement strand
TGTTGGCAATAGTGTAGACCCAGGCCTTCAGGTGCTGTATGCCCTCAGTATCGCTCTTGGCCAGTTTGTAAAACACCTCTTGCGTAATGTCTTCAGCATCGGCGGGGTTGTTCACGCGCTTTTTAATGTATTGCAACAGGGGGGTATACAGTTGGGGTATAGTTGAGGGGTTTGGTGCTGGCATGCTGGTAAGGGTTTTTAATGGTACCCTTACGTATGTAGTTGCTTACAGGTTTTATGAATTGTTATAACCTGTTTCATAAACGCTGCCTGCCTCGTGCACTAAAAAGGTTTGCAGGTAAGTAGGTTTTTAGTGGTTTGCATAGCAGGTTAGGGGTTGGGTTTTGGCGGTGAGGCAAGGGCTAAAAGTGCCCAGCCCCACCGCCATGTTTAGTGGTATTATAATAAGGTAATGCCTACCGCAATGGTAAAAGAGGTGCCTTCAAGGTGCTGACCTTCACCAATATTAATGCTGGCCATGTATAGGCGGGCCTGTAAATCTAGTGCCCATTTGGCCCGCTGCTTAAACTCATAGCCGGTGCTTAGCAGCACGCCCTTGCCCCAGTGGGTGGCGGCCGATTTACTTTTAGATTCGTAAAAGGCCCGGGTATCTAACGAGGGGCCAAAGCCGCCGCTTACCCACCACTTACTGCCGGTATAGTACTGTATGGTGGGTATGTAGCCCTCAAAGCTGCGGTCGCGCCCGTTGGTTTCATAAATTTGGCTGGTGGTGTTGAGGTACAAGGCCGTACGGGGCGTTAAAAACCAACCAATTTTCATGTTGGGTAGTGATATATTGCCCGAGGTTTGGTTGTCTGTGGCACCATCAGTAAAGTGCAGCACACCAACACCTGCCGAGCCGCCCAGAGTAAACCCTTTTCTGATAGGCGCTTCTTGCTGTGCAGTTTGCTGGGCGTGGGCGGTAAGGGCACTGAATAGTATCAGTGCCACAATTGTTAACGTTTTCATTTGGTTTTATTTTGAGTTTTTAAGCTGAACAGTTGGGGGTAAGCAGGGTAGGGATGCTGGCTAAAATTCGTTTTTCACCAGGGTTTCCAGCACCTCGTTCATTGGGGCCCAGTTTTCTTCATTGCTTAGTAAAATGATCAGGCTGTTGGTATCAGGCACCAGGGCCATGATTGACGAAAAGCCGTCAATATTACCCCCGTGGTTGTAAATAAGTGTACCGTCAATAGATATGGTAAACCAGCCCATGCCTGAGGTAAAGAAATCGTCCTGGCTAAAGGGAGCGGCAAACACATCGGCCTTCTCTTCGGCAGTCAAAAACGTGTTGCCCATCAGTGCATTGCCCCATACCTCTAAATCGGCAATGGTGCTCACCAGGTCGCCGGCGCTATAGGCCAGCTGCATGGGGTAAGGGGCGGCCTCTGTGCCGTTATCATACCCACGGGCAAAGCCCTGGCCGCCAATAGCATCAGTACCTTTGGCTGTCTGGTTAAGGCCCAGTGGGGTAAACACCTTTTGCTGCAGGTACTGGTGGTAGTCAAGGTCGGTCAGCTCTTCAATAAGCAGGCCTAATATCAGGTAGTTTGAGTTAGAGTAGTTCCATTGCGCGCCGGGCTCAAACAGCAAGCCATCTTCACCTGCCGACTCTCTAATGATGTCATAAATATCATCAGGCTCAAAAAACACCCCCTGGTTCAGGGCAATATCTTCAATAACCCCCAGGTAATCGGGCAGGCCACTGTAGTGCGTTAGCAAGTGGCGCAGTGTAATCTGGTCGCCTCTGGGAAAGCCAGGGTCAAAATCGCTCAGCGGCTGGTCGTAGCTTTCAATCAGGCCGTCGCGCTTAAGGGCCACAATACCCATGGCAGTAAAAGCCTTGGTCATTGACCCAATGCGGTAGGTCAGGTCAGTGCTGTTGGCCACGCCGGCGGCTACATCGGCCAGGCCATAGCCTTTGCGCAGCAGGTCGGTATTGCCTTTTCTAATCAGTACGCTGCCCGAAAAGCCTACGCTTTCAAGGTACTCACTGGCCGTGGTGTACCCAGGTTGCGGGGTTGGCTGGGGGGCGGGGGCGTCGTCATTGTTGTTGCAGGCGCTGATGCCTAGTATCAGGGCCAGTAGCATTACGTAGTTCAGGTGCTTTGTCATCTTTTATATGTTTTTGAGTGATTGACGGTTCAAAGATGGCAATACCCCCGGCCCCAGTCGTCAGGAATTATGTTTCAGTACGCCCTGGTGAGATTCCGGACTTTTTTGCTGTGTTTGGGTAAAAGTCCTGATATATGCTTGCGCATTGGCGGCCAATGCTGCCTGTGTTGGCTCAAACATAGCCCCGTAAAACAGGTGCGTGGGGGCAATGGCGCAGCCGCAGTAACGGAACGTGAGGGTAAAATGGCTGAGCAGGCTGGCTATGGAAGCCCCGTTTTGGTAGGCGGCCTCTTTGCCGCCGGTGCTTATGGCAAAGCCCACCTGCTTGCCTTTGAGCTGGGTGCCGCCAGGCCCAAAGGCCCAGCCGTAGGCAAACACCTCATCAACATATTTCTTTAACGCAAACGGGGTGCTGTACCAGTGCAGCGGAAACTGGAATATGATGCGCTGGTGCTGTGCCAGCAGGGCCTGCTCGGTCGCTACATCAAAGGCTAGGTTGGGGTATACCTTATATAGTTGATGCAGTTCAAACTGTTCGGGGTGCCGGGCCAGGGCATCGGCCCAGGTTTTGTTGACTGTAGAGGCCTCAATATTGGGGTGGGTAATGATAACCAGTGTTTTCATGTTTGTGTTTTTGTTGGACTGACGGATTGGTGAATAACATTTCCATTGCGCTGGCGCGAGCTTGGAAGCTCTACAAGTTTGAAGCACGAGCCAGGAGGCTCGCGCTAGCGGCGAAATGTTTTTTTGGCTATGCCCTGTTTAGGCATTGCCAGAGGCAGGCTTCATTTTAAGGAAGTGCCGGTAGGCGGCTACTACGCCCACGTACTCAACAGCAATAAGCCAAAAGTGTGGGTCAGCATAAAAGGCTGCGTAGCTGCCCCCGTTAGGGATTACCAGCAGGGGCACGGTAAGCAGGGCATCAAGCACGGCTGCCATCAAGAACATAAACAGGCCCAGCAGCAGGCCGCTGGTTTGGTGGCCCTTGCGGTAGTAGAGGTGCGCACCCAGGATGGCCGCCGGGATGATGGCCAGCGACAGCACCCAGTTGGCCTGTGCATCAGGGTTGGGCAGCACCGGTACAAAGTAAGAACATACAAAGGCGGTAACGCCTATGACCTGAATAATGATGGCAGAGATGACTGCGCTTTTGTAGTGGAGCGTTTTCATGGTGGTTTGGTTTTGAATGATGCCTCAAAGGTGGGGCATTGGCCGGGCGCAATCGCCTGCCTGTACCTAACCGGACTTACCAGTGAGCAGCCGGACTTTTACACGCCCCGCTGGGCTTTTACCCAGGCTTTTGGGGTGGTGCCGGTGGCTTTTTTGAAGTAATCGTTAAAGACAGACTTTGAATTAAAGCCGCTGTCGTGCGCCAGGCCCAGCAGGCTGAGGTGGCTGTTTTGGGGGTCTAGCGCACGCTGTTGAAAGGCCTTGAGGCGGTAGTTGTTCACAAAATCATAAAAGTTTTTGCCCAGTTGCTCGTTCAGCAGCCATGACAGCTTGTTGGGGTTCAGGTGTATGGTATCGGCCAGCCAGCGCAGGCTCAGGTCGGGTTGCAGGTAGTACCTTTCCTGGTCCATTTTGGCCAGCAGCAGCGTGGTGTAATGGTCGGCTTCCTGTGGGGTAAGCAGGGCAGTGCTTTGCGGTTTAGCTGGGCTTGCTGGTTGCAGGGCAGCGGCCTTAAAGTGCTGGCTGGCCAGGGCCTGGTAGGTGGGGTGCTGGTGCAGGGGCAGCAGCAGGGGGTCGTGCTTAAAATTAATAATTTGCCCGGTTTTGTTGGCGGCCATGGTGGTCAGCAGCTGTGCGGCTGCATTGCCCTGGCCGGCGTGCACCAGCAGGTACAGGTGCCAGGGCAACAGTGGGGCGGGGTGGGCCTGCTGCATGGCCGCAACGGTGGCAGCCACCTGGCTGGCGTTTACGGCCTCATTGCCTTGCAGCAACTGTAGCAGCAGGGGGTAGGCGTTGGGGGCTGCCAGGCCGGGGTGCTGGGCCACCGTTTGTTGCAGGGCTGCTTCGTGGCCCAGTTGCATCAGGCAGGCCAGCTTCAGCTCGGTCAGTATGGCAAAATCAGGGCCAATTGCAAGGCCCTGCTCAAGCGTGGCCAGGGCGGCTGTAAACTGCCCTTGCAGGTAATAAATATTGGCTTTGGTATAGTAATGGTTGGGCCACAGGGGGTTTACCTGCAGGCTGGCCTCAATATGTTGCAGGGCTGTGTTAAAGCGGCCGATGGCCGTATTGATTTCAGCCATAAACTCATTGGCGTTGGCCTCTTGTGGGTTGGCGGCCAGTGCCTGGCGCAGGGTGGCATGGGCTTTAGCGGGCTGCCACAGGCCCCAGAACTGGTGCTTGGCTATACAATACTGCCCATAAGCAGAGGTAGGGTTCAGGCGCTGGCCCTGGGCAAAATGCTGTTCAGCCAGTTGGTAGGCGGCTTGTTGGTCCATAACGCCCCATGAGCCCAAAAAGCTGTAGCTCAGGCCGGCCCCAAAGTGGGGCAGGTCAAAGGCAGGGTCGGCCGCAATGCTTTGCTGGTAATATTGGGTGGCCGTTTCAAAACTGGCCAGGGCCCACTTGTTGTGGTAATGGCGGCCCTTCAGGTACAGCTGGTAGGCGGTAATGTTGCTGGTGGGGGCCTGCACCAGGTGGTCTTGAATGGTGAGGTGGCCCATATGCTCCCTTATTTTACCGGCAATCAGCAGGCTCACCTCATCTTGCAGGGCAAAAATATCGGTCAGCTCTCTGTCAAAATTCTCTGACCATATGTGAAAACCGTCATCTGTGCGGATCAGCTGCGCGGTAATGCGCACGCGCTGGCCCGCCTTGCGTATGCTGCCTTCAAGCAGCAGGGCCACACCCAGCTGTTGCCCTATTTGGCGCACGTCCTGCTTGTGGTGTTTAAACACAAACGACGAGGTGCGGGCCGTTACCTTTAACCCCTCAATTTTACTCAGGGCCGTAATAATCTCTTCAGTAACGCCATCAGCAAAATAGGCATTGTCTGCGTCGGCGCTCAGGTTATCAAAAGGCAGTACAGCTATAGACTTTGGGTTGGTCAACTACTACAGGCTTTTAATGCCAAAAATAATTATGATGAAGTAATTGCCATACCTTTTTTGGCGGGGTGTTCTCTGCAATATTTTGGGCTAAGGGGTATTAGCCATGACGCAAGGCTTGAACTTCTTCAGGGGGCAGGCCGGTGAGTTTGCTAATCATAGCATCGTCAAACCCTTCAAGAATGGCGTTTTGGGCCAATTTTACTTTTTCCTCTTTAGCTCCTAGCTGTTTGCCTTCTGCTCTGCCTTCTGCTCTGCCTTCGGCAAGGCCCTTTTCAATTCCTTCTTTGAGGCCTTGCTTTAGTAGGGTTTTGCGAGTGGTAAACTCCTTCCACTCGGCACCCACACGGCCCATATACTCAATGCGTTCTT
>CAZXTW010000464.1:4943-5545 GCA_964643525.1 uncultured Roseivirgaceae bacterium | reverse complement strand
GGCCAGCGTAATACACCCCAAAACAATAAAGCCCCTTGCTGACAAAAATATACCGCTTTACGTGCGGTCTTTTACCAATGCCGAGGTGCCAGGCACTTGCATACATGGTAAGGGCGGGCAATACACCATACCCACTATTGTGTTTAAAGCAAATCAATGCCTGTTGTCATTCAAAGTCAGAGACTTATCATTTATAGGCTCAAAACACATAAAACAACTGTTTGATGAAATTGAACGCTTAAACATTCATGTAAACCTCACGCAACAATCAGCCACGTCACTATCTGTCTTAACTGATTATAACGAGGCCCAAACCCCCCAGCTTATTAAAAGGCTACAGGCACAGTTTAATGTGTTTTTTAACTATGGGCTTGAGTTAGTGACCATTAAAAACTACAACCAGGCTATTGTAGATGAGGTTACAAACAACAAGCAGGTATTGCTACAGCAAACAACTCGCCGGTCGGCACGCATTGTGCTTGAGGCAGCCAGCAACTAACCAGCCATTAACAAAATTGCTTAACCGCACCCATTACTGAGCCATAATATCCACTGCCAAATAAATTTAAGTGCACCAGCAATGGGTATACATTGTACAACTC
>CAZXTW010000464.1:0-4933 GCA_964643525.1 uncultured Roseivirgaceae bacterium | reverse complement strand
GCTTCTTATAACCCTTTTCCAGGGGGTACGCCTCATTGTAAGCCCCATAAAATGCAGGGGTAAACCCACCAAACAAAGTAGTAAAAGCCAGCTCAACCTCTCTATGGCCAAAATACGCCGCAGGGTCAATAAGGCATGGCTTACCATAAGCATTAGCCATAATATTTCCGCTCCACAAATCACCATGCAACAAAGCAGGTGCTTCAACAGGCAGCAGGTTACCTAACTGGTTATACAGCTTATCAAACTGTTGTAGGTCTTTGGTGGTCAATAAATGGGCATCATACGCCAAACGTACCTGTGGGGCAAGCCTCTGCTCAATAAAAAAAGGTACCCATTGCGGGCAAGGGGTATTATTTTGTGGCAGGCGCCCTATAAAATTATCATGATCAAGCCCAAAAGTGTCATGGCTGTATTGGTGCAGACTGGCCAGGGCGGTGCCCAGGTTTTCCCAATAATGAGTTGTTGGGGGCGCGGCCTTAACATATTCCATCAATAAATAACCAGTGCCATTGTACTGGCCATGGCCAATTGGCCTGGGCACATGCGCCGGGCAGTGAGCAGCCAACAAATCAAGGCCTTTGCCTTCAGCTTCAAACATGGTGGCAGCACCTGCCATGGCATTGCTCTTCATAAAAAAAGTGCCTTGATTGGTTTGCAGGCGGTAGGCTGTGTGAATACAGCCACCCGTAACCGCCTCATGCTGTTGCATCAATACGTCACCGCCTACATGCTTTGCCAGTACGGCATCAATCCACTGGGTCATGCCTTGCCCTGTTCAGCCTGTATATGGGCAATCAGGCCTGTGCTACAGCGGTCTAATATGGCATACACTTCTTCAAAGCCGTCTTTACCGCCATAATATGGGTCTGGCACATCAGCGCCTGGGTGCTGCGGGTCAAACTGGCGCATCATTAACAACTGTGCTTTAGCGTTGGGTACCTGGCTAAACGTATGCTCAAGGTCCTTTAAATTATGCTTGTCCATAGCCACAACATAGTCAAACATTAAGAAATCGTTAAATTCAACCTGCCGTGCGGCATGATCAATCTCAATATTGTGGCGCTTGGTCACAGCAACTGTGCGGGCGTCGGGGGGCTCACCTATATGATAAGCCGAGGTGCCACACGAGTCTACAGTAAAATCCAAAAACGGTAATTCTGTGGCAGTACGGTGTTTAAATATAGCTTCGGCCATGGGCGAACGACAGATATTACCCAGGCAAACAAACAATACTTTAGTTTTCATAACCGTAAAGGTAGTAACGCTAAAATTGCACTGTATTGAATATTATAGATATTTTATTGTAATATTTTTGCCAGGGCCGCAACTATTTTATAATTTTACAAATACTAAGAAGAAGCGTTATTGGTAGTTTAGTATAACTTATTGTTCTAATTTCGTATTTCAGAAATTTGCCTTATATCATCGGGAATAGTTTAGTTATCGCGGGTTTATTTAAAGTCTATCAACAACTATGAAATTTCAGAGATCAAGTAATAACGCTTTCGCGGCCAAAGTATGCGTGCTCATCAGTATTATAATCATTGGTTACGTTAGTAAACCTCCCTCAGCGCAAGTTGCATCTGATACCGATGCAATCACTCCGGCCAAGGCCAAAATCCTTCCTGTTCACCAATCTTATACCGATACCACCTCGGGTATGCAGGCAGTAGCAACCAACCCTTTGGTTAAGCCTGTATCATCAATGGCTCCCTAATTAAAAAAAAATGAAAGCAGGGGTTACCTTATTGTTACGTGCCGTATACATGGGTACATAACACAAATTTTATTCATACACCTGTTTAACATTTTTATTGGGAGAAGGCCTTCTAAATTATAGAAGGCTTTTCTTTTTTAATGCGATTGGTTAATCTTACCCCCGTTTTTCACGAACCAACTCATTAACCCATCCCATCATACATATGCAATTCCAACACATTGAGGTAAACCCACAGCACCAGCAACACATTGCTTTGGTGCGCCTAAACCGCCCAAAAGAACTCAACGCGCTCAACCTCACTCTTATGGGTGAACTGCGCGATGCCTTCAAGGCCTTAGATAACGACCCCCAGGTGCGCGCAATCGTGCTCACAGGTAACGAACGTGCTTTTGCTGCCGGGGCCGATATTAAAGAAATGGCCGGCAAAACGGCCATTGATATGTACGAGGTAGACCAGTTCAGCACATGGGACCAGATCAAAAAAACGCGCAAGCCCATTATTGCTGCCGTTTCGGGCTTTGCATTGGGCGGCGGCTGCGAGCTGGCCATGACCTGTGACATGATTATTGCCTCTGAAACAGCCCAGTTTGGCCAGCCAGAAATTAAAATAGGGGTAATGCCGGGTGCTGGCGGCACCCAAAGGCTCACCAGGGCCATTGGCAAAGCCAGGGCTATGGAAATGGTACTAACCGGTAAATTCATTGCTGCCCATGAGGCCCTCAGCTATGGCCTCATCAACAAGGTGGTGCCTGTTGAAATGTACCTTGAAGCCGCCCTTGAACTGGCCAAAACCATTGCAGCCCAGTCGCCCGTGGCCACCCGCATGGCTAAAGAAGCCGTAAACCGTGCCTATGAAACACACCTGGATGAGGGGCTGCATTTTGAGCGGAAAAACTTTTACCTGTTGTTTGCTTCTGAAGATCAAAAAGAAGGCATGCAGGCTTTTGTTGAAAAGCGCAGGCCAAACTTTAAAGGCAAATAACAAAACCACTACTGCAACACCGTCTGCCTGGTAGTTCCTCCTTTTATTCTTTTATGGGTGGCCAGGCAGGTGGTGCCCTGCTACTCATTTGGGCCTGTTGCCTGCTTGAGCTTATTCTGCTGTAGCTTTTCATAAGGGCTTAACTTTCTATACTTCCTTATTGGTTTCACTACATGCTTTTCAAAGCGGTTAATGGCCAGCTTGCGGTAATCTTTACCTCTGGTCAAAACCACAAACTGGTACACATTCACCAGCGTCAGTGATGAGCTTACCTCGTTGCCAGTAATCACTACCTCTGCATAAGAGGTTTTAAAGGCAACCGTATCCTGGTCAGTAATTTGTGTATAGTCTAACAGCATGCCCAGTGTATCTGTGCGGCCATGGTAATGAAATACATTAGTAGCAGGGTTAAAATCAACCTGCCCAGAATGTTTATTCAGCCTGTAAACCTCTTTCATCTGCACCATATTCAAGCGTGATACCAACTCACGCTTTGAAAAATCAAACGCATACGTTTGGTTAATCGCCTCATACTTTCTGGTTTCGTGCGGGGGCAATGTAGTGGCTGTAAAGCCCACAAACGCCGCCAATACCAGCAGGCGGCCGGCCCCGGGCTGTAGAGGGTAGGGGGTAGCACTTGTAAAAACCCTGTAAGAGGCTACTACAGCCACCAGGGCCACCAGGTCAGTATAATCAACCGTGCGTACCATAGGCAGCCCCAGGGTGTTGGCCGCATCAATTACACCTTGGGCCAGCGGGCTCTTCCACCAGCAAAACAGCAGCGCTGCCAGCAAGTGCATCCATTTGGCCCTGTGGGGTACAAATACACTCAACACATAGGGTAGGGCAAACAGCCCGGCCAGGTCAGAAAGCTTGCCGGTTACTGCATTATGAAACATTGATTTCAGGGCCCAGTCATTAACCAGTAACAAAAGTAAGCTGGCCACAAACAAAGGGTGCCCCAGCTTTTGGTAGGTTTTCATACGCCAATAACCTGTTTAACAATAGTATTACCACCTGTAAAACGGTAAAATACCAAAAAAATATATCTAAAATAGCTGCCTGTTAAAAAAGCTGACCCAAATCACCCAAACCACGCCCTTACCCAACCCTCAACACTACCTTAAATGCTTCTGGTATGAATAGGGCCATATCAATAATTTATATCATCACAGGCCCCAATTGAACTATCCCATACCAGATAAAAATACCTGTTTGTGTAATCACACATTTTTGAGGATTTATAGTAAGGTTTCTATCAGCACCTTTGTATCAGGCTTATTAATCAGCGAAAGGTTAATGAGTAATACAGTTCAAAAAATCATTTATCACAAAAACTATTAATCATCATGTCAAATCAACAAAAACCAAACAAAAAACCTGAAACTTTCTTTAAAAACTATCGCATTGGCACCACAATAGTGCCCAGTGCTCAGTTAGATCTAAACCTGCAATTTATTCCTGAAACTCAGTCTGTGTTTGGTTCAGGTACCCTCGAAAGCACTGCTCTTCCTGTTGTAAATGAGCGTGTTATAGTAAGAGGCAAGTTCGAGATTTTACAAATCAATGATGTTCCCGGTATGGTTGTGACTCTAACTGGCCATTCAGACCTTATAATTCTTCCTGACCCTACTAAAATACTTGAGCTTACCATGGTACTTAACAACGACCTTTCAAAAGGTACTGCCAACTTCAGATACCTTGTTGACAACAAATGGTGGTATGCTTACAACAACACTGTACAGCAGCTTGCCAGTCGGTTTGAACCACCCACCGCACAAGCGCTTGCCGCTAACGAGGCAGTACTTGCCTAATAGGCCCAAATGCCTGTAAATAGAACAGCAAAAGGCAACACATTAATAGTTGCCACAATAGCAGGTGCCATCGTTGGTGCCTGCTTTATTCCGTCTTAGCCTACCTGCACCCACCCATCTTTATACGCCTTAACCACCAGAGCTGCCGTATTACGCACCTCAAACTTAGCCAGCAGGTTTTTACGGTGCCCTTCTACCGTACGGGGGCTAATAAACAACTGCTCGGCTATTTCCTGTGTGCTGCAGGCTTCGCAAATCAACCCCAGCACCTCCCTTTCGCGTTCTGTTAAAGTAATGCCATGTGCCAGGCTGGGGGCCTGCCTGGTCTTTCTTTTAATGCCGTGCAGCAACGCGGCCGAGGCTGCGGCTGTCAGGTACATGCCTTTGGTAACTACGTGCGTTATGGCTTCAAAC
>CAZXTW010000463.1:0-5556 GCA_964643525.1 uncultured Roseivirgaceae bacterium | reverse complement strand
ATTAAAAATACAGAGTCCATACCCGTATTTATTGAGATTGAGCATGTAGACAGCATGTTTCAATTTTACCAGGAGTGGTACCCTAAAATGACCATACAAAAGGGGGATAAACACAAATGGTACGCTTCACCTAAAAGCAAAGATTCATTTAAGATTAGTGAAGTGCTTGATGTGGAGGGTGAGGGCGAAGAGCAGGTGATAATACACCAGATTGATGATGCCGTAAAGCGCTGCCCAGTGCTTTATTACAGGCGGTATACACATTTGCCTTCAGAGCCCATGATGTTCCACCTGATGCTGATTTTGATAGCTGTGCTGTCGTGTATGCGCTTTAGTGATGTGTTAGAGTTTTTAGAAAAGATCAAAAACCCAGAATTTGTTGCCCAGGTGCTACGCACGCTTACGGTATACTACCACCCCAGCAAAACCAAAAAAAAGCTGGTTACGCTACCCGTGTCAGACCGATTGGCCTGGCTCATCCAGCACCAGAGCAAAGGCAAAATTGTGAAGAAGGGAGGGACGCGGTACCGCTACTTCAAAGTGATCAGCGAGTTGTGCAACGTGCCTTATGAAAAGCTGGGCATGCACAAAATGAAGCACTCTTTCGTGACCCAGGCCTTAGACTCTGGCATTGACACCCACCTGGTGATGCTCATGGCAGGCCACACCAGCCTTGAAATGACTACCAACTACACCCACCTCTCCCAAAAAGGCATTGAAAAAGCCCGCCAAATCATGAATAACCAGGCTTCGTGATGTATAGTGAAATAGGAAGTGTTGAGCCTGCAGATCATGCGTTAATTCACCTATGAGCTATATAGTACTTTGGGGAGAGTTCATTCTCATAAATAAACCCTCATTCAAGCTTGTACTTACACAAACGGATACCATATTGTTTTCTCTTATTTGCATAAATTAGCCAAAATTTGACAAGTCATAAATTAACAGGCCATGCAATTTGGTGAACGAATAAAGGAGCTGCGCGAGAGTAAAGAACTTTTGCAACGCCAATTATCTGCCAGTTTGGAAATTGACACGCCTATGTTCAGTAAAATAGAGCGGGGCGAAAGGCGAGCTAAACGAGAACAAGTGCTTCTTCTTGCAGAATTGTTAGAAGCTGATGTTAAAGAATTGCTGACTATTTGGTTAGCAGATCAGGTTTATGATATTGTCAAGAATGAAGAAACAGCTACTGATGTTTTAAGGGTTGCTGAAGAGAAGGTAAAGTATGGCCAATAATAAAGAGTCAAATACCGTAGATGTTTTAAGCCCATTGCAGGGTGAACTACCAAGTGATTATGCAGATCGCTTAGGGTCAGTGTACGCAAAAGAGTCTACAGACTCGGACAAGAAGCAAAAAGGTCAGTTTTTCACTCCTTTACCTATTGCTCATTTTATGGCTTCATTAAGCTCTGCTCATAGAGACGAGATACACATTCTAGATCCGGGTTGTGGAACAGGAGTGTTATCTATAAGTCTCGTGGAGTATTTATCACAGGAAAGCTCAAGTATCCATACAATCCATTTAGTGGCCTATGAGACTGACGTCAAACTCGTAAAATATGCTCAACTCACATTTCAATACTTAAAAGAATGGCTTGATGATAAAGGAATTCGATTTGAATACACTCTTCACATAGCTGATTTTGTTTTAGATAATACTGCCTCACTGGCTGCTTTTAATTCTCTATTTGGACATGAGCTTGACACTTACGATTACATTATTTCTAACCCTCCTTATTTCAAACTATCTAAAGCCGATGACAGAACGAAAGCTGCAAACGGTGTAGTTAATGGTCATGCCAATATCTATTCAATTTTCATGGCTATAGCAGCTCAACTGCTTAAGAATGATGGAGAGCTGATTTTTATAACACCAAGAAGCTTTAGTTCAGGCCAGTACTTCCAGGCATTCCGAAACAACTTTTTTAAGAAGGTAGATATTGTTCAAGCCCATCTTTTTCACTCACGAAAAGATACATTCAAAAGAGACAAAGTATTGCAGGAAACTTTAATACTGAAATGTCAGCCAAAATTGAAGGGTGACCTCAGAGAAAGCATAGTGGTTACTTCTTCAAGTGGCACAAGAGATTTGGAAGATCCCGAATCAATTTCGCTCCCCCCCAACCTGGTAATTGAATATGATTCAATGGATAAAATTGTTTTTCTGCCTACAACCCAACGAGAACGGGAAATAGTAGAGTTATTCAGAACTTGGCCAGGTACACTTAATCGCTACAACATTCAAATATCAACTGGGCCTGTGGTAGCCCATAGGGCTTGGTACTTCATTTTAGATAAGCCAGAAGATGAAAAAGAAAGTGTTCCATTGTTTTGGCTTCACAATGTTTCTAAGATGGAAATGCACTGGCCTGTTTCTAAACCGAACAAAGGTCAATATATAAAGGCAGTTCCCAAATCAAATAGCATTCTAATATTGAACAAGAATTACCTTCTGCTCAGAAGGTTCAGCAGCAAAGACGATAAAAGCAGGCTTATTGCTGCACCATACTTTAGCAATGCAACAAGAGCTAACTACATTGGTGTAGAAAATAAGTTGAATTATATCTATAGACCAAAAGGCCATTTAGAAAGAGCAGAAATCATTGGCCTAGGGGCATTACTGAATAGCAGCTTATTTGACCAATTCTTCAGAATAATAAACGGCAATGTAAATGTAAGCGCTACAGAATTAAGGTTGATGCCCTTGCCACCACATGACCAAATCAAAGAGATCGGAAACCGGTTGATTTTGCTGAACACATTCGACTCTCTAACTATAAACAACTTAATATCAGAAACTTTTGAGCTTGAATTAATTTCCTAAACATTGAGTAAACTAGAAGAGGCACAGCAGATTCTTAAAGGTTTTGGCTTACCAACTGCACAGCAGAATGAAATTTCGGCATACACGTTACTTGCTCTTGCAAGCGTTGAAGAAGAAAGCAATTGGGGTAGTGCCACCAATGAGCGTAAAAGAATTACAAAAGGCATAATGCACTTTATAGCAGAAGCTTATAAGAGAGAATATGCTCCTAACACGCGAGAAACAGTCAGAAAAAAAGTGCTTCACCAATTTGTTCAGGCCAGAGTGGCTGACTTAAACCCAGATGACCCAGCCTTGCCAGTAAATAGTTCTAACACTCACTACGCACTGACTGATGCAGCGCTTGAAGCAATCAAAACTTTCGGTACTGATTCTTGGGAGCCCGCAGTTAATGCATTTATAGGTAGTGTTGGTTCACTTCAAAAACTCTATGCAAAAGAACGAGAGAGTACGCTGATACCTGTTAAATTGAGTGATGATACAGAATTAAACCTGAGCCCAGGAAAGCACAATGAAGTACAAAAAGCAATCATTGAAGAGTTTGCTCCTCGATTTGCAAAGAGGGCTAAGGTGCTCTACTTAGGTGATACAGCTAAGAAAAACCTTTATGTTGATACTGAATCCCTTGAGCAATTAGGGATACCAATCGACCAACATAGCAAATTGCCTGATGTGGTAATTTTTGATGAGGAAAGAAATTGGCTCTATTTAATTGAAGCTGTTACCTCTCATGGTCCAGTTTCTCCTAAACGTGTTGTGGAAATGGAAGCATTTTTGAATGAATGCAAAGCAGGTAAAATTTACGTTACCGCTTTTCCAGATTTCACTGAATTTAAGAAACACTCTAAAGACATTGCTTGGGAAACAGAAGTTTGGATAATGGATGTGCCTGATCACATGATTCACTTTAATGGAGATCGGTTTATGGGCCCAAGGTAAAACCCTAAAACTGACATCGCTCCAAAGTACTGGATATATATAGTCTTACTTCATTGTTCACCTTTTGCTTAATAATCACACCAACCAATATAGGCCATGAAGAAAGATCAAGTTTTGGCAACGATTGCTACTATGCCAGACGAGTTTAAGCTGGATGACTTGTTTGAACAATTGCTGTTTATTGAAAAGGTAGAGCAGGGCCTACAACAAGGCAAAGAAGGAAAAACCAAACCACATGCTGATGTGAAAATGGTTGTCAGTAAATGGTAAACTGATCTTCCCCCAAAGTACAGACCGTTTATCGGCTCACTTTATTGCCTACTTTTTGCTTGAATGATCAGCTGTTCTATTCAGCCACTTGTAATAGCCACTGCGGCTCACTTTAAGCACTTTACACAGCTTCTCAACGGGAAATTGGTGGCTTTGCCTGGTTATGAACCTGAGGATTTCCCGTCGTTCTTGGAGAAGGTGCTTATGGCCTTTTTTAAGATGTCACACTCCAAGCGTACATCAGCCAGTTCTTTCTTGAGCTGGGCTATTTCAGCCTCTTTTGGGGTCATTTTAGGCTTACCATTGCCTGGGAAGCTGCCTTCTGGCTTTTGGGCATACTCACTACGCCACCTGTATAATAATTTAACATTGATACCTAATTCGTCGGCAAGCGCTCGCGTATTCTTCCGCTCGTAGCTTAACTGAACTGCCTTGAGTTTAAAGGCTGAGTCGTACGTTCTTCTGTCTTCACTCATAGAAGTCACTAAGTTAAATTATTTTGCCCTTAACCCAATGTCTACTCTTAGAATGTAACCTACTATGTGTTTGATACAAGGCTGCCTCAATAGTATAGGGTGGCTTTTTTTTAACTCTTGCCAAAGTACTGGGCATTTATAGCATTACTTCATAATCTACTTTTTGCTGGGCCCCTAGTGGCCAGGGCTGTATTAATCTTTTTGATTGAGGTTTGGGTAAGGTATTTAAGCGTAGGGTTGAGGGGCAAAAATACCCGGTTTTAGGGGGGTATATCCTCAAAAGTGATGAGGGCAAAAAACCTTGTTTTTGCCGATACCGCAGCACCGTTAAACCGTCTAATTTCGCTTTTACCATTTCACTTGTAGGCAAGCTAGCCTGCACTTGTGCCAAGTTAAATGGGCTGTAAATGCAACTTGTTGATAATTATAAGGAGAACACCTGTATGAATGTAAAGCACCCACACCCGCTAATCAAATTCTGCCAACCATTAATTATGATTTGCCTGTGATTACCCTTGTAAAAGCCGATGTATCGGGCATACAGCGGTTCATTTTTGATATTGTATCAAAAGGCGCTGCCCGTGCATTGAAAAGCCGCAGCTTTTTTGTGCAAACCCTCAGCCATATGTGCCTTTGCAAGGCCGCATCGGTTTTTGGCCAGCAGCACATTGAACAGATTTATGACGGGGGCGGCAACGTGTACTTTACCATTGACCGTGAGGCTACCGCCAATGAACTGGCCACCCTTTCTGATGAGGTAAACGTAGCCCTGTTGCCCCATGGCATTTATGTGGTGTTTACCCACCTGCAGGTAACGCCACAGGTGCTGAATACAGAATACGGTGCCACCATTGAGCGCATTAACGAAAAGAGTGCGACTGACCGCCTGCAAAAGTACAGGCACCTGGCACTGGCCTTTACCCCCCAGCCTTATGGCCAGGGCTTTGACCCTGAAAAGTGGCGCAGCATGAGTAAGGCCATAACCCAACGCCAATTTTACCAGGTAACAGACAGTATTACCAGTGAAGCTGCTTTTCAGTATTT